>JBBQPD010000222.1:0-8171 GCA_038331535.1 Gemmatales bacterium
GCGGTCCGTCCACCGAAAAGACCTACCTCACCGAGTCGGCCGTCTTCGACCTGATCCTCGCCGACCTGGAGAAGACCGACAAGCGCGCGCGGCGTTTCACCCGATATTTTAGCCTCGTGCCGCTCGCTAACGCCGGCGCCGGTCCCGACGAGCTGGCGACCTATCGGCAGGCGCTCGCCAAGCTCATCAACAGCCTGTCGTGGCACCCGCGCATCAGCGTCCCGAAGCCGCTCGACGCCGCGGGCTTGATCCTGCGGATCGACCTGCGCGACTATCTCTGGGACGCCAACCTGTGGAACCGGCTCCTCAACGAGTATCCCTACGGCGTCCTCTACGACAGCGCCGTGGCACGAGCGGTCATGATTAATTCGGCGACGCGGATGCCGCTGGTCCGCCTCGACTGGTTCGTCGCCAACGCCGCGCGGGCGCCGCTCTATTACGACCTACTCCAGATGCCGACGAACCTCTCCGAGCTGGAACGGCAGCTGCGCGTCGATCCGGTGCTGAACATCCAGCAGGAGCGCGTCGCGCGCGCCGGCTTCATCGGCTCCGGCATTTCGCGCAACAACCGCGTGCTCGAACGCCACGACGCCATGAACGGCGCCTACTGGCGCACCTACGATTTCGACGCCATCCCGCAAGACCTCGTCAATCGCGACAACCTCCTGCCGGATCGGCGAAACCTGTTCGCCTATCCACTCGGCCCCGGCCTCGGTGAGAACGGCTTCCTGCACGCCGCCGGAGAGGCGATCTTCGCGCTGCCCAACGGCCTGCACGGCTACATCCTGATGAACGCCAACAACGTCCGTCTCGATAAGGGTGCGACGGCCATCGTTAGCGATCCGAAACGGCCGGACCGCGCCGTCGAGGCGGGCGTGTCGTGCATGGGCTGTCACATCAGCGGCATTCTGCCCAAGGACGACCAGATTCGCGACCACGTCGCCAAGAACTGGAAGGCGTTCAGCCGCAACGACGCCGACGTGGTGAAGTCGCTCTACGTCCCGAAGGAGAAGATGCGCGCCTTGATGGAAGACGACGCCGAGAACTACCGCAAGGCCATCGCCAAGACCGGCGCCCGTCTCAGCGCTTACGAAGTCATTTCGACGATGACGCTGCGCTACGAGGCCGACGTCGATCTGCCGACGCTCGCCGCCGAGGTAGGCGTGAAGCCGGAAGATTTACTGCCGCGGCTGACGAAGACTGATTCGCTGAGCCGCAACCTCGGCGCCTTCAAGGTGCCCGGTGCGACCATCGCCCGTCAGGCGGTCGTGCAGTCGTTCGGCGAACTCGTGCGTGAACTACGGCTCGGCGGCGTTTACCTCGCGGGTTCGACCGGGCAACAACTGCCCGACGCCACCGGCGAGATCGACCCGCTGGAATCGCAGAGCAGTCCGGCCAACGCCGTCGCCTTCAGCCGCGACGGCCGGCTCATCGCCTTCGCCAGTGCCGACAAGACGGTGGTGATCTGGGACGTGGACGCGGGCCGCGAAGTGCGCCGCTGCATCGGCCACACCGCGTCCGTGTGGTGCGTCGCCTTCTCGCCGGACGGATCGCGCCTCTTGTCCGGCGGCAAGGATGCGACGGTCCGCCTCTGGGAAGTCGAGACGGCCCGCGAGCTGCGCAAGTTCGACGGCCACGGCGATCTCGTCACGAGCGTTGCCTTCAGCCCCGACGGCCGCCGGGCGCTGTCCGCCGGTTTCGATCACGAGGCCATCCTCTGGGACGTGGAGCGCGGCGGCCGGATTAACGAGTTCAACTTCCACGACGCAGCGAAGTATCTGCATCACGTCGCCTTTTCCTTCGACGGCAACCGTTGCCTGGTTTGTGGCGACCGCACCGTCTTTCTCGCCGACGCCGCGACGGGCAAATTGATCCGCACCTTTGCGGGACATACCGCCTCGGTCGTCAGCGCCGCGTTCTCGGCGGACAGCAAGCACATCCTCTCCGGCGGCGACGACCGCACGCTTCGCCTCTGGGACGTTGACAAGGGGACGGAGGTGCGCGTCTTTACGGGGCATGACGGCGGCGTGAAAAGCGTGACGCTCAGCGCCGACGGCAAGCGCGCCCTCAGCGGCAGCAGTGACACGACGGTACGACTGTGGGACGCCGAGACGGGACAGGAGTTGAAGGTCTTCCGCAAGCACGCCGAACCAGTCGCGGGGGTGACGTTTGTGGCCGCGGGCCAACAGACATTGTCGGTCAGCCGCGACGCCGCCGTCAAGTTGTGGCAACTGGCGAAGGCCGCGCCGCCACCGGAGTTACCAGTGGGTTCACACCCACCGCTCGCCAATCGCAACCTGCGCCCCGTGGCGACGATCCCGGTCGGCGGCACGGTGGGGAGCATGCTCCTCTCGGCGGACGGAGCGTACCTGTACTATCTCAATCTGACCGAGGCGAAGCTGGCGCGCATCGAGGCAGCGACGGGCAAGCGCGATCGCGTGTTGAAGCTCGCCGACGGCACCGATGCCATCGCCTTGAGCCGCGACGGCAAGACGCTGGCTGCCATCGCCCAGGTGACGGATCGCCGCGGCGCTCCAGGCCGCCTCCAGATCATCGACGCCCTGACGATGGAGCCGCGGCGGAGTTACGCCCTGTCGTCGGCCGCCTACGATGTCGCCGTATCCGACGCGGGGCTGGTGTTTCTGAGCGGCGGCGGCAGCGACTGGAGCGACGTGTCGGTGTTCGACACGACGAAGGGCGAAATCGTGGCTCGCTGGGGCGGCGTCTGGGCGCGGTCGTTCGTGCAGTTGTCGGCCGATCAGAAACGGCTTTACGCCACCAGCCAGGGCGTGACGCCGGCCACGCTCGACGCCCTGCCGCTGCCGAAAGAACTAGCCGACAAACCGAACGCCTATCGAGCCAACGTCCCCAACCAGCATCTCGTCGGCGGCGACTTCCAGATGACGCCGGACGGCCGCTACCTGCTCTTCAGGACTGGCACGGTGCTGAAATCGTCCCCGAACCGCGACGAGGATATGCGATACCATGCCGCCGTGGAGCCGTTCGTCGCCGCCGCGGTATCACCCGAAGCCAGGGCGGCGCTGCTGCTGACGCGCGACGGCACGCTGACTGTTTATTCTTACCCCGAGTTCAAACCGCTGGCGACGCACCGCCTCGGCATCATCGCCACGCAAGCCGTTTGTGCCGCAAAAGACGGCAAACTCTATGTGGCCGGCGTCGATCCGCGCACCGTCGGCGAACGCCCGCGGGCGAAAGGGATCGGAGACGTGTTCGTGTTCGAGCTGAAGGACGTGCTGGGGACGGGCGTGGCGGCGACGAAACGGTGAGGTAGAGATAACGGCTCGAAAGAGAGTGCGGTTGAGGCGATGGGATCGAATGCCTTACAAGAATTCGCGAGCTTTATCGAAGAGAACTCTGGCAAGTTTGAGAAACTGACGACCGTCGGCACTGCCATGAAGATCCTGCCAAAGCGTAAAGACGTATTCGGCTGGTGCCGTGTGCGGAAGTGTGTCTCGCGGCCACGGATATTCCGGGTTGGGACCGTTTCCCGCAAGTGTAGGTGCCAGGGCTTGGATGCTTTCAGCTAAAGGAACGCTTTTGCGGATCAGGTGGCTCCAATTCGCGTTGCGACTTTCGAGGTGCAGTTGTTTTTGGGTTTTCCGATTCGTGGAGAGACTGAGGAGGAATGGTACGAAAGCTCGATGCGATAGAGCCGACGGAGGACGTCCGTTTTTCCAGGCGTGCGCTTTGCCAAGCAGTTCCGTGGACATCTGCAAGTAGTGCAGGGCATGGCAAGGCGGCATTTCGGGTCGGCTCCGCAGCAGTTCAAAGACAGCAAAATCTGTTTGAGCCTGAATGAGAAAGAAGCGTTGATGCTCCGTCATGCCCCGCGCCTCCACATGGCATTCCCATCAAGGGACCAGCCCGATGGAAGGCGTGAAGGATCCCGCTTGATTTGCTCCAATTCTTCGCTGGTAATGTCGGCGACAAAAAGGCGGAAACGCGCCCCCTCCACGTCCAGCCCGAAATCGATGGCCTCGGGCTTAGAATCCGGTGCTGCCAGACGGTCGTTCAATTCCAACAAACGGATTTCGTCCGGCGGCGCGCCGCGCGGCAAATACCACACTTCTCGGATGCTGGTATCGACGATCAGGTGATTTTTTGCCACCCAGGCCGCTACTTCGTCTCGATTGTCACGCGACGGCGTTTCCTGCTTTGGCGCGATCTTTCGACGACGGCGTGCTGCTTCGTCGTACTCGTCCAGGCGCTCGAACCATTCGGCTTCATCGACTTTCTGCAAATCCTCGGGCCGCGGGTTCAATTTGACGTAATCGGACCAGGAACCGAAATCCACGGGCATGCCCGGGACCGAATCGAATCCGGCCGCTTGTAGGTCTCTGCCATATTTGAAGACCTTGTACTGTTTCGGGTTTTGTCGCGAGCGCCCGAGACAGGCTTCCGGCGGGGCACTCCCGTCGTAGGGCCAACCATGGACCGTTTGCTTGTTGTAATCGAGATCGACCCCTTCTTCGAGGTCCGTTCCGAGGTAGCCATCCTTTCGGGGGTCTGCAACGGTGAACACCTGAAAGATTCCATGCCGGCGGTCTTCGACGTGAAACATGAAACTCCCTCCAAAATCGTGACCGCTACCTAGCGCATGATGAGGCCAATCCGATAGAGGAATCACCGTTACTGAATCAAACGAGCGCGGAAGGCATCAAGGTTCGGGCACTCGGCGGCCCATTCGGCCAGCGCTTCGAGCCGGTCCACATCTTGTATCGCTTCCAGCTCTGTCAGGGTTTCAGCAGGGATTGGGCCGAAACGCTTCTTGAGGAAGCCCAATATCATCTTGTGCCCCCCCAAGGCCATCCATTCCTGAATCGCCGGCCATTCGATCATGGTATGGCTCCGATGGGCAGCATAGGGAGGCCAGTGCTCCAGATAATAAAATCCGCCGCGATGCTGCCCTCGGGGAGAGGTCAATTCAGCCTCAGTGCGTCAAACGGGTGTGGAAGGCGTCGAGGTCCGGACAAGTGGCGGCCCAGCGGTTCAGGGCTCGAAGCCGTTCCAGTTCAGGAACGGCCCGAAGCGCCGTGTCCGTCTCGGATGGGACTGATCCGAACCGTGCCATAAGAACATCCCGAATGTCTGTCTGAGCCTGTTCCGCCATCAATTCCTGAATCACCGGTGATTCGATCATGGCATTGGTTCTCCACAGTAGGTTTCGCAATCCCGGATCATTATAACGCAACCCAGCCAAGACGTGCGTAACCGCCAGGAGATTCTCCCTCTCGGATGCCGGTGCCTGTGTCTCGATCCGTTGCCGACACATTTCCAGCATCTGCTCGGGAGGACCAGAGAACTGCGTCAGCGGTATCCACGGGATCAGCCCGACGTCATTCGCCGCCAGCAACTCCTCGGCAGACAGCGTCCACAACTCGACGACTTTCCAGGTGATCTGCCACGTCGTCCACCCGAGCGAGCTGGTGACTGGCTCGGACCCACCGACACGGTACGCGCCGCGCTGTTGCAGGACTACCACGACGACTTCCGGTAAGGCGCCGCGCTCGAGATAGACCAGCATGGCGTCGCGCAGCACCTGCTCGGTGATGCGCCGGTCCGGATACGTGGCAATCTCCGCGATGACGCAAATTGGCTCGTCGCGCGTAGCGAGCCGCACTTCCAACAGGCCGTCGGGCAGTCGGCGCGGCTGAACGACCTCATTCGGCAGCACGCGCCAGGCTGTGACGTTCTCCAATTTCGCCAGGCGCAGGATCGCGTCGCCGTGATTCTTGAGAAGCCAGTTACTACTGCGGTCGTAGGGTTGCATGCCGCGCCTCGCTCGCAACAAGACCGCGTGTCTTCACGGCGTCGGGCTGTAAGTCCACGACAAGATACTTTGCGTGGCAGTCAGGCCGCTCGTGCCGGCGGTGAAGCCCACAAAGCCCAGGGTGCCTCCCAGTGCCGACACAATGTCCACCGTGTAGGACTGCGTGGCCGACGCACGCGTCGTCGCATCGGTGAGGGTCACTTTCAGGGTCTTGCCGTCATAGGTCATGGACACGTTGAAGACGTGGCCGCTGTGCAGGTTGATGCCGCGGGAAGTCAGGTCGATGGCGGGAGTCGTGGGGGCCGCGCCGTTCAAGTACAGACCGGTCGAGTTGATTCCTTCGCCGCTGTTGCCGAAGAGGTCGAACTTGATGGCGACACTGCGGAGAATACCCTGGTAGCCCAGGCCGCCGCCCGCCGCGCCCAACGCCTTGGCGCCGGCGGCTTGCAGAACAAACGCGAAACCGTCGGCGTTGGGATTGGTCAGCTGGAAGCTGAACTGTGTGCTGAACTTGGCCACACCCACGGTGCTGGTAGTGAAGGCGCTACCTGCCTGGTTCGCGGCACCGCTGGTCAGATCAATCTTACTGCCGTTGAGCTTGGTCGAGCCATTGAGAGTGAGCTGGCTTGTGGCTCCGGTGAAGGCGGCGGGGGCTGTCGCGGTCGATTTGGCGGCCGCCTGAACGGTGGCGGCGGTGGGGGTGTAGGTCCAGGTAAGAATGTCCTGCGTGACCGTCAACCCACCGGTGCCGGCGGTGAAACCGACGTAGGCCGTGCTGTTGCCCACCGCCGCCGGGATGTTGATGCTGTAGTTCCGCGTCAGCGACCTGTTGGTGACCGTGTCCCGCAGGGTGACGGCCAGCGTCGTGCCGTCGTAGGTCATGGTGACCGCGAACACATCGCCGGAGTGCAGGTTGAGGCCGCTCGGCGTCAGGTCGAAGGAGCCGACGTTGGTCGGGGCGGCGCCGCCGGTGTACAGGCCGGTGGAATTGACGCCCTCGCCCTGGTTGTCGTACAGGTCGAACTTGATGGCCACGCTGTTGGGGATGCCGCCCGTACCGCCGACGGCGTCCGGTCCGTAACCCAGCCCGCCGCCGCGGATGCCCAATGCGGTGGCGGCGCTGCCCTGGATGGTGAAGGTGAAGCCGTCAGCTGTGTTATTGCCGGCGCCAAGCTGGAACGTGAACTGTGTGCTGAAACGGGTGACGTCCACGGGGCTGGTGGAGAAGACGCTGCTCGCCTGGTTGGTGCCGCCGTTGGTCAGCTCCGCTTTTGTACCGAAGATGGCCGCCGAGCCGTTGTAGGTCAGCTTGTTGGTCGAGCCTGCAAAACCGCCGCTGAAGTCGAGGAGGGGGATTTGGTTGCTGGGCGTGGCAAAGACCTCGGTAGATTTGGCGCTCTCGCTGGGGATGGCCGGGACGATGCTCGTGTTCGCGTTCACCGCCGCGACCACGTAGTAGTAGGTCGTGCCGTTGGCCGCTGTCGAGTCCGCGTAGCCGGTGGTGGTCAGGCCGCTCGCCAGGAGTGTTTCCTGACCGGGGGTGGTGCCGCGATAGACCTTGTACGAGATGGCCCCGGTGGGGGCAGTCCAGGACAGGTTCACGATGGCGTTGCCTGCCACTGCCGCGACGGAGGTCGGCGCCACGGTGAGCGTCGTGGCGTTGACGCCCGCGAAGCCGTTGTTGCCGGACACGTTGAACGCGACAACCTGATACTCGTAGAACGTGCCGGGCGTGAGGCCGGTGTTGGCCCAAGAAGACGTGCCTGGCGGCAGGGTGGCCACCGGCGAGAAGGTGCCGTGGTTGACCGCCCGCAGGATTTGGTAGCCGTCGGCCTGGCTGCCGGCGTTGTCCTGCCAGCGGAGGTCGATCTCGCTCGTGGTGGCGTTGGTCACCTGTTGGTTGGTCGCCTTCGGCGGCGCGAGCGGGATCGTGACACTGGCGACGTTGGTGTTGGCGGAATCTCCGGCGGAGTTGAAGGCCCGCAGACGGTAGTAGAAGGTGCTGCCAGGTGCCAGGCCGCCGGCCGTATCCGTGAACGTGTTTGGGCTGGCGGGCACGTTTTCCGTGATCAGGTTCTGGGTAAAGCCCACGTCGGTGGCCCGATCGAGATGGAAGCCGGTCTGGTTGGCGGCGTTGTTGGTCCAATTGAGATTGACCGACGTGGCCGAGGCGGCGGCGGCTCCCAATCCGGAAGGAGCATTGGGCGCGGTGGCGGCGTTGGGTGCGAACGTCCAGGTGAGAATATCCTGGGTGACCGACAAGCCGCCGGTGCCGCCGGTGAAGCCGACGTAGGCCGTGCTGTTGCCCACCGCCGCCGGGATGTTGATCGTGTAGTTGCGCGTCAACGATCTGCTCGTGACCATGTCCCGCAGGGTGACG
>JBBQPD010000223.1:0-8161 GCA_038331535.1 Gemmatales bacterium
CTATTGGCCGCGGGCGGGGCTGCTCCAGGTGGATGGGCTGGTGTCGGCGTTGTTCGACCCGTAGTTGGCGCACAGGCGCTATACGTTATATTTGCCGCTTGCGGCTTAGCGGGGGGCTCCGCTAAGCCGCAAGCGGCAAAACCAGAATACCCCATGCCCGACGATTCGACGTTCATGATGGGCAAGTTCCCGGCCGTGTTGCCGGGTTCGTTGCGCTACGCCCTCAACCACATGTGGGCGCGGCCGGAGGGCGGCGGCTGGCGCTTCGGGTTTACGTCCTACGCCGTCCGTTTGATGCAGGACGTCTACTTTCTCGACTGGCAGGTGAGTGCGGGCGACGCGGTCGAATTGTTGCAACAGGTCGGCCACGTCGAAACGTCGAAGGCCGTCTCCGACCTGTTCGCGCCGCTGTCCGGGACGGTGACGGCGTTCAACGCGGAGCTGCTGAACGACCCGTCCGGCATCAACGTGGACGGCTATGGCGCCGGCTGGCTCTTTGAGATGCGCGCCGGCGGCGAGACGCTGTTGACCGCGGCGGAATATCATCAGCACCTGGCCGACAACTGGGAAAAGACCCAGCGCCTGATTAAAGGCAAGATTAACACCACCGACGACGATTGATGCGGAGCGATCCATGAGCCGACCGAAATTGACCGTCGTGCTGTCGCAGGCCCAGGGCAAGAACCCGGCCAAGCGCGCCCTGGAAGAGAGCCTGGCCGCCGCTCTCATCATGGAGCCGGGCCTCGACGTGTCGATCCTCCCGTATCTGTACGACCTCGACGAAAATCACACCGGCCGGCTGTTCCTCGAATCGGTCAGCGGCGACGTGGTGGTGTTGGCGTGGATGTATCCGCGCGCCGTCTACTGGCTGCTCGACCGCGTCGGCGTCAAGGGCCACTTCGGCGAGTCGCTCATCAAGCCGCCGCCTCCCGACGACGACGAAGAGGCGGGTGAGCCGGAGCCGCCCAAGGGCATCGGCGCCGTCGATCTGCCTGACCGGCACCTCTACTGCATCGACCTGCGCGACGAGGCGGGCCACATGCCGTATGTCGAGGAGATTCGCCGCATCGCCGCCGAGTGCCGCGAAAGGCGGGAGGCCAAGAAGCCGCACAACGGCACCGCGGCGATGGTGCAACTCGGCCTGCCCGTCGCGCCGGCGTTCAACGCCGAACAGCTGATGCAACAGCCGGGGCGGCGCTGGTATCCGGTGATCGACTACAGCCGTTGCACGAATTGCATGGAGTGCATCGACTTCTGCCTGTTCGGCGTCTACGGCGTCGATTCGCTGGACCGCATCAACGTGGAGAACCAGGACAACTGCAAGAAGGGCTGTCCGGCGTGCAGCCGCGTTTGCCCGGAACACGCGATCATGTTCCCCGATTACAAGACGCCAGCAATCGCGGGGGCCGCGGTCGGCAACGTGAGCGGGCTGAAGATCGACCTGAGCCGGCTGTTCGGCGGCGGCGACGCCGTGACCATCGCCGCGCGCGAGCGCGACCGCGAGCTGGTGGCCGTCGGCCGCGACGCGGTGGGCCTGTCGGTCGGCATTCCCAAGCGCCAGGCCGACAAGCCGCAGGGGCCGAAAGACGACCTCGACAATCTTATGGACGCGCTGGATAATCTGGAGATTTGAAAGGAGGTAATCGCATGACGACGGCCAAAGAGAAAGCGCTCGACTGGATCCAATCCTTGCCCGCTGATTGCACGTTGGCGGATATTCATTACCACCTCTACGTTCGCGAAAAGGTTGAGGAAGGGTTACAGGCTCTCGAAAGAGGAGAGGTCGTCACTCACGAGGAAGTCAAGCGGAGGCTGGCAGGATGGCTGTCGTCGAGTGGACAACCCCAGCGGTGAATCAGCTGGAGGAAATCGTCGAATACCATCGTGAGCGCTCGCCTTCCTACGCGGAGCGCGTCGGCAATCAGATCACCACAGCGGTTGACAGGCTCGAATCGTTGCCGCTCATGGGCCGCGTTGTTCCTGAGTTCAAGATTCAAACCATCAGAGAACTGATCGTATCGCCCTACCGCATTCTGTATCACGTTCGAGGCGAGACCTGTTCGGTGATCGCCGTCGTTGACAGCCGTAGGGATTTCACCCGCGTAGTTCGTCTCGAAGACCTCGATTTGGAATGAGGGAGGGGCGAGACCTTTCATGAACACCAACGCCATCCGCGAAGCCATGCACGCCCAACCGTTCCGGCCGTTCACCCTCCGGCTTGGAGACGGTCGCGCCTTGCAAGTTCCGCATCCTGACTTCCTTGCCGTTTCAAACGACCGCGCGGTGTTCATCAGTCCCGTCGATCAGTCGCTGACCATCATGGATCCATTCTTGATCATCTCGATCGATATCCCCGGCGTCACGGCGCCATCGAGCAACGCACCGTCCTGAGCCGGTTGACTCGGGATGTCCCCCCGCCACCATCGTCGAGACGGTACAGCATGTCGCGCGAATTGCAACGGAAAGGAAGCGCGCTCGCTCCCATACAATCTGCCGTATGAGCGTCATCGGTCTCGAACGCGCCTATCAAACTGCTCGCGCCGCCCTGCTCGCGGAACGCACGCCGGAGGGCCATTGGGTCGGCGAACTGTCCACATCCGCGCTGTCCACCGCCGTCGCGGTTAGCGCGCTGGCGCTGGTGCAGAAGAATACCTCCGCGCATGGCACGTTTGACGCGCTCATCCAGGGTGGGTTGCACTGGTTGGTCGAGCATCAGAACGCCGATGGCGGCTGGGGCGACACGGTCAAGAGCTTCAGCAACATCTCGACGACGATGCTGTGTCGGGCGGCTTGCCATATCGCCGAGGCAACGGAGTTCTTTGCTGCGTCGATTGACAAGTGCGAAAAATGGCTGCACAAACGCTACGGCCGCACCCCAGAAGCACTCGCCGAAGCCGTCCGCGCCCGCTACGGCAAGGACCGCACCTTTTCCGTGCCGATCCTGATGACGAGCGCCCTCGCGGGGCTGGTGTCGTGGAACGAAGTGCCGTCGCTGCCGTTCGAACTGGCGTGCTTTCCGCAATCGTTGTTCCGCTTCCTGCGAATGCCGGTCGTCAGCTATGCGCTGCCGGCGCTAATCGCCATCGGCCAGGCGGTCTATCAGCATCGCAAGCCGTGGAACCCGATTGCGCGCTTGGTGAGGGCGCTAAGCCGCAAGCGGAGTTTGCGGGTGTTGCAGAAGATTCAGCCGTCGAACGGCGGTTTCCTCGAAGCGGCGCCGCTGACCGGATTCGTGACGCTCGGCCTTACCGCTTGCGGTTTCGCGGATCACCCCGTCGTGGCGAAGGCGGTCGATTTCCTCGTCAAGTCGGTGCGCCCCGACGGCAGCTGGCCGATCGACACGAACCTCTCGACGTGGGTGACGACGCTGGCGATCAATGCGCTGGCGGCGGCGGGTGATCTCGATTCGCTTGACCAGCGCGATGCGGTGCGCGACTGGTTGCTGGCACAGCGGTACAAGGAGCGGCATCCGTACACAGGGGCCGATCCGGGAGGCTGGTCGTGGACGCCGTTGCCGGGCGGGGTGCCGGATGCGGATGATACGCCGGGAGTGCTTCTGGCATTTTCGCACAGTGAACTGCGCTTTGCAGGAAAGACGGCTTTCGCCTTAGATTTTTCGGTGTTTCAGGGACTTGGCTGGTTGCTCAGCTTACAAAATCGTGACGGTGGTATTCCCACGTTTTGTCGGGGATGGGGATCTCTTCCCTTTGATCGAAGTGGTACCGACCTAACTGCTCATGCTTTGCGTGCCCTGACTGCCTTCAGGCAAACCGAGTGTCCTCACTGGAAAACGGCCCTAGCCGGACGACAAGCTTGGTTCATGGTCAAACGCGACGACGGCGAATGGTTGGCCATAATGATCGACCGTGAATATGCAGAGAAAGCCATCTCGCGGGCGTTCTCCTACCTTTCACGTAACCAGCGTCCCGATGGCTCCTGGCTGCCGCTCTGGTTCGGCAACCAGCACGCCCCCGACGACGTCAATCCCACCTACGGCACCGCCCGCGTGTTGGCCGCCTATCGTGACCTCGATATGATGAGTGAAGAACCTGCCCGGCGCGGCGTCGCGTGGCTTCTCTCCGTGCAAAACGCCGATGGCGGCTGGGGCGGAGCGAAGGATACGCCGTCGAGCGTCGAAGAATCCGCCCTCGCCGTTGAGGTGTTGCTCGACGCGGAAGCGGCGGCCGCTAAGCCGCAAGCGGCGGCCGAGGCGGTGAATAAGGGATTGTCCTGGCTCGTCTCAAAAGTTGAGTCCGGCGGCCTCCACCACCCCACCCCGATTGGATTTTATTTCGCCAAGCTCTGGTATTTCGAGAAGCTGTATCCGATAATCTTCTCTGTAGCCGCCCTGGGACGCGCTCGCCGCAAAATCGTCCCTCCCGTGGAATAAGACGATGGACATCACTGCTATTCGCGAAGCGATGCACGCTCAACCATTTCGACCGTTCAGCCTTCGTTTGGCGGATGGCCGGGAATTGACTATTCGTCATCCCGACTTTATCGCCATCGCTCCGAATGAGTGGAGTGTATCCGTGTATTATTCCGACGATTCCAGGATGTCGGTCCTTGAACCGCAGATGATCGTCTCGGTCGAGAAGTCTGTTCCCAACCCGACGGCTCCGGGAAACAACGGCCCCGCCGCTCCGCTTGCCGACCACTGATCCCGCCCTCCCGCCCCCGACTGTTCCCACCGTGAGGTATCCGCCGTGACCGTCGCTGAAGCCACCCCGGACACCTTCGCCGAAGAGATCGCCGACCACCGCGAAATAGCTCCGACGAAACCGCCGAAGCTCAACTCCACCGCCTTCAAGTCGGTGCCCGAAACCCGTGAATTACGGGACAAGGTGCGTGCCGAGGCCGCGCGCTTCGCCGCTCCGCTCGACCGTTCCAAGCCGTTCACGCGGCCGATCTTGCAGAAGTTGGCGGAGCAGTTGCTGCACGGCATCGGCCTTGCCGAACAGTACACCGGCTTCACGATGGTCTGCATCGCCAACGAGTTCTGGCGCGAACAGGTTCAGGCCATCGAGTTTTCGCGCCGCCTGCTGCTGCTGCCGCACTGCCTCAAGCACGCCGAGGGCTGCCCCGCCGATTACGACGAATTCGGCCTCGACTGCCGTAAGTGCGGCGCCTGCTCCGTCGCCGACTTCAAGACGAAGGCGGAAGACCTCGGCTACAAGGTGCTCGTCTCCGAAGGCACGCCCATCGTTCTCAAGATCATCGTCAGCGGCCACGTGGACGCCATCGTCGGCGTCGCCTGCCTGAACGTGCTGGAAAAGGCCATCGACAAGATATTGCTCGCCGGCATCCCCTGCGTCGCCGCCCCGCTGCTGTCGAGCAACTGCCGCAGCACCTCGGTCGATGAGGACTGGGTGTCCGAGCTGATCGCGCTCAAGACGCCGCCGCCGCCGGTCATCACGAAGAGTTACGTCCACCTGATGCGCCTGGCGAATCAGGTGTGCGACGAGCCGGAGTTGTCGCGGTTGGCGCCGCGCCCGCGCGGGTCTGCCGCTTGCGGCTTAGCGGGAGGGGCCGCTAAACCGCAAGCGGCGGACCCATTGGCCACCCACGAGGGCATCGCCTACGACTGGATGGGCCAGGGCGGCAAGCGCGCTCGGCCGTTCATCACGCTGGCGGCCTACGACGCCCTCAAGGGTGGCACCGCCACGCTGTCCGCCGACGCGCTCACCGCCATCCCGGACCCCGTGCGCCGGTGCGCCGTCGCCATCGAGGCGTTCCACAAGGCGTCGCTGGTCCACGACGACGTCGAGGACGACGACACTTATCGCTACGGCCGCGAGACGCTGCACCGCCGGCATGGCGTGCCGGCCGCGATCAACATCGGCGACTACCTGCTCGGTTTCGGCTATCGCCTCGTCGGCCGCGACCGCAAGGAACTCGGCGGCGACTGCACAGCGGACATCCTCAACAAGCTGGCCGACGCCCACTTCAAGCTCTCGGAAGGCCAGGGCGCCGAACTGCTCTGGCGCGACGCCCACGACAAGACGCTGACCGCGCTCGACGCCCTGAAGATTTACGCCCTGAAGACCGCGCCCGCGTTCGAGGCTGCCCTCTACTGCGGCGTCCGTCTCGCCGGGTCGGCCGACGCCTACGAAAAGGCCGTCGCCGAGTTCAGCAAGCACCTCGGCGTCGCGTTCCAGATCCTCAACGATCTGAAAGACTGGGACGGCGACAGCGACAACAAGCTCGTCGCCGGGCAGGACGTTCTCGCCGCCCGGCCGACGCTGCTGCTCGCCCTGGCCCTGGAAGGCTCGACTCCCGCTGGCCGAGAGGAACTCCTCGCCCTCTTGCACGGTCAGGGGAACGTGGCCGGCGACACGTCGGCGCTGGTGGTCCGTGTGCGGGCGCTGTTCGAGAAGGCGCAGGTGTTCGCCAAGGCCGAGAAGCTGGTCGAGAAATACAAGGCCCGCGCCGAGGCGGTCGCCGACGCCGTCGAACCTGTCGAGTTGCGCGAACTGCTCTATTACCTGGTCGATAGCGTTCTCGACCGCCAATGTGCCGCGGAGCCTGCCGCCCCGCCGCTGTTTCAACTGACGCTGACGCGATGAAACGTCCGCGCGGCAACCCCCTGCACCTCTCGCCGGACCCGGCGGAACTGTTCGCCCAGTTTCCGCCCGCCGACGACGTGCCGCGGTATCAGGTCATCGTCCCCGGCGACGTGCCTCCCCCCTACGACGGCCTGCTCGTTCACGACTATCACATGACCGTCACCGTTGAGGCCCACCACGGCGACCTCGTGGACGTGCGCGTCCTCGCCGTGCGCCACGAAGACGACCTGTATAGCCGCAAGATCGTGCTCACCCTGCGCAGCAGCGGCAAGGTCGTGCTGTTCGGCATCGTGCGCGTCAACCTCGCGGCGCTGGCTGCGCCGGTGCGCGACGAAATCGTCGCCCGCAAGACGCCGTTCGGCCGCGTGCTCATCAAGCACAACGTCATGCGCCGCGTCGAGCCGACGGGGTTTTTCCGCATCGACACCGGCCCGAAGCAGCTGGACTGGTTCGGCCTGACCGACGCGCAACCGCTCTACGGCCGCGTGGCGTTCATCCGCTGCGACGGCGTGCGCGCGGTCGAGTTATTCGAGGTGGTCCCGCCGGAATAAGATGTCTCTGCGCCGCTTGCGGCTTAGCGGCGCGACCCTGGAGGCGCTTCCCATGATTCGCCGTTGCGTCGTATTCCTGTTGCTGGCGTCCCTCACGGGCTGCATGGAAGGCAACAAGGACGAGAAGAAACGCCTGCCACGCGAGACGTCGTCCGTGTTTACGTTTCGCGCGGAGTTCGCGCGAAACGTAAACACGAACGCGGTCCCTGTGCTTGACCCCCGGCTCGCGCCGGGGGCTAGTCGCGACTTCTAACTGGAGCTTCCCTTGTCGTCTCCCCTACCTTCCTCTTCGTCCAGCCTCGGCAAGACCACGCTCGTCCTCGTCATCACCATTGCCTCGATCGGCTTCCTTTTCGACACCTATGAACTGCTGATGTTTCCGGTGATCGGGCGCGACGCGATTTCCGAGCTGCGTTTTCACAAAGGCTCGGCCGCTCTCACCCCAGCGGAACGGGTCGAAGTCCAGGAATGGGGAGGGCGTATGCTGTGGATCGCGGCCCTTGCAGGGGGAGCTTGCGGCCTCATTGGCGGCTGGCTGATCGACCGGATGGGGCGGAAGACCATTATGATCGCCAGCATCCTGGCGTACTCCGTTTCCCCGGTCGCCGCGGCATTCAGTACCGAGTTGTGGCAACTGGTGTTGTTCCGCTCTACCACCTTCATCGGGGTATGTGTCGAGATGGTAGCCGCGGTGACGTGGCTGGCGGAACTGTTTGAAGACAAGCGCACCCGAGAGATCGTCATTGGCTGGACCCTGGCAACTGCCTCGCTGGGCGGCATTCTGGTCACCGAAGCCTACAACCTGATCCTGGAGGCCGCGAAAACGCCAGGCCATCTCCCCGGACTGTCCTTTCCCGCCGGGTATCTGCCGGAGAACGTCGCCTGGCGATTTACTCTCCTGACGGGGTTGATTCCCGGCGCGGCCATTCTGCTGCTGATGCCGTTCGTCCCCGAGTCGGGCGTTTGGAAGCGAAAGAAGCTGGACGGAACGCTGAAGCGCCCCAGTTTTACCGAGCTATTCTCGCCCGCTTTGCGTCGCACCAC
>JBBQPD010000224.1:0-8130 GCA_038331535.1 Gemmatales bacterium
GCGGGCAATCGGCTCGACCGTCTTGCGCTCCAAGTTACTGAGCTTGCCCTGGATGATGACCGTGGCCGCCGCGCGTTGCTCCGTGCGATAAAACGAAGGCAGATAGCGTTGCAGAAACTCCACCAGCCGGTCGCGGCAGCCGACGACCGCCTGACGACTGAGTTCGGCGTCCTGCAACAGGGCCAGTGCCGCGGGATGTTCGAGTAGCGACATCCATGTCCCTCCGGACAGAAATCTCTTGTACGGGCGAGCAAGTCTGTGTATTATATACACTTACAAACATAGCGCACAGTAGAAGTACGTTACCGAGGCGTGCGTCACCGGAGGTGCGACGCACCCGGGACGACAAAGCTTCATCCGCCAGAGTGGGTACAGCACCAACGGCTCGATGATCGATCAGGAGGCCAAAATGTATACGACCCCATCGGGACTGGAATACCACGACCTGAAGAAGGGCAACGGTGAACCAGCCACGCGCGGGGACAGGGTCGTGGTCCACTACACCGGCTGGCTGACGGACGGTCAGCAATTTGACAGTAGCCGGGACGGCGAGCCCTTCTCCTTCAAGCTCGGCGTCGGCGAGGTCATTGCGGGGTGGGACGAAGGACTGGCCGGCATGATGGTCGGGGGCAAGCGGAAGCTGTGGATTCCTGCCGAGCTCGGCTATGGGCGTCGGGGCTCGCTGCCCGGGATTCCGCCCAACGCGGAGCTTATTTTCGAGGTCGAGTTGCTTGAACTCCAGAAGTGACGGGAACCGGGGGGAATGCAAGACACGAAGGCGCTGGTCCGGGAAGTCCACTCCGCGTCGGCTTCGCTGTGGACCAACCCCTGGCATGCGCCTGGGCTGGTTTCTTTTTTAGACCGCGCGGCATTAGTAATTGGATGCCTCCTGCTTCTCGGCTCAGGTCAGGCCAGCGACGAGCATGACGACAAGACCAAGCTTTACCCGGCGCAATTTTGACACGCTTGGGAACGCGGATTGTCGCCTTTCTTGACTCGAAAAAAAACCGCTCCACCATGAGAGGATTTCCTCATGTTCCGAACTGTGATTTTCTCGCTGATCGTCTGGTCGATGGTTATCAGCTCGGCTGTCGCCCAGACGCGCGAACAAAAAGTGTTGAACGACCGAAAGAAAGTCGAAGCCGACGGATTCTGGATTTACAACGACCTGGCCAAAGGGTTTGCCGACGCCAACAAGACGGGCAAGCCGATGCTGGTCGTCCTCCGCTGCATTCCCTGTGAGGAGTGTGTGAAGCTCGATGACGATCTAGTCAACCAGGACAAGCGGGTCAAACCCTTGCTGGAAAAGTTTGTCTGCGTCCGCCTGGTCTCGACCAACGGTCTGGACTTGTCGCTGTTCCAGTACGACTATGATCAGTCCTTCGCCGCTTTCCTGCTGAACGCCGACGGGACGATCTACGGCCGCTATGGCACGCGCTCGCACCGAACATCATGGGCCGATGACGTCTCGATCGAAGGACTTGCCAATGCCTTGCAAGGAGCGCTGGATCTTCATCAGCAGTATCCGATAAACAAGGTCGATTTGGCTGGCAAGAAAGGACCGGTGCCGGAGATCACTGCGCCGGAGAAGTACCCTCTGCTCAGAGATCGCTATGGGCCCAAGTTGGATTACGAGGGAAAAGTCGTGCAGAGCTGTATTCACTGCCATCAGATCGGGGACGCCCAGCGCAAACTGTACCGGGACCGGAAGGAGTCGATTCCGGAACAAGTCCTGTTCTCGTACCCCCATCCGAAATCCCTGGGGCTGATCCTCGATCCGAAAGAGAAGGCGACGGTACTCCGGGTGGAGAAAAAGACTCCGGCCGAGGATGCAGGGTTTAAGGCGGGCGATGTGATACGCCAGCTCGGGGGACAAACGCTTTTGTCCATTGCCGACGTGCAGTGGGTGCTGCACTTGGCTTCGCCGAACGGAGCGTCGCTGGAAGCCGAAGTCCAACGCGGCGATCGCACGCTGGCCGTGACGCTGACTATCCCAAAGGGCTGGCGGCAGCGCGAGGACATCTCCTGGCGCGCATCGACTTGGGGATTGCGACGAATGGGCCTGGGAGGAATGCTCCTGGAAACGCTGCCACTCGAAGATCGTCAGAAAGAAGGGATTCCCGAAAAGACAATGGCGCTTCGGGCCAAACACGTGGGGCAATTCGGCCCTCATGCCGCGGCAAAGGAGGCTGGCTTCCGCCAAGGGGACGTGTTGATCTCCTTCGACGACCGTACCGATTTTGCGCGCGAGACCGATGTGCTCGCCTACGCCCTTAACTGCCGAAAAGCAGGGGAGAAGGTGGCGGTCACAATCCTCCGGAACGGCAAAAAGATGAACCTAATCTTGCCAATGCAGGACTGAGTGAGCGGCGATGCTGTGCCGCAAGTTCTTCTCCTCAAACACAAAGCCAATGATGGAGACCTCGGCTATTTGGTCTGTTTTCAGGGTGGACAACGACGGAACGTTCTTTTTCGCTGAGGTTGAAAACAAGCGGGTGCAGGATCTTCTGACGCGCCGGCCTGTGCCAACGTCGCTCACTCACCGTGACCTGATGCGCTCGAGCGTCGGCGCACTGCTGGCCGCGGATCTGTGGCCGGGCGCTCTCCGTGCCGAAGGCGAGAACGAGGCCGAAGTGTTCGGCGACGATCTCGAGTTCAACTGGGACGACCTATTCGACGGCCGCTACGAGTTCCCGAAGTAGGTGTCGCGAGCCGAGCGGAAACGGCCGTAGGGTCCGGCCTGGCCTGCCCGACCTCCTTATTCTCCGGGACGCGGAAGCAGCGCCGGGTCCACCAGCAGCGTCAGGATCGCCTGGGCGTAGAGGCGATGGCCATAGTCGTTGGGGTGATTGACCCCGTTGCCGGTCATATCGAGGTAGCGCTTGCGTTCCAGCAACGTCTGCCACAGCGCCGTCATATCGACGAGGACTACGCCCGGGCCTTCAAGAGAGGCCAGCGCGTCGCGATACTTGGGGAACATCTCGGGGGGAGTCGCGGACCAGTCGGGATTGCCGCGCATGCTGGCGACCAGGATGACCTCGGTCGCGGGGTTGGCCTCCTTGATGCGGCGCAGCATCGTCGCGATGCCGGCCTTGTAGCCCTCGGGATTGCGGCCGCCGACGTCGTTCATGCCGTAGGCGATCACGATCAGGTCCGGCTTGAGTGCGAGGAGACTGTCGAGATCCTTCACCCCCTGCCCCACGGACCAGCCGGCAATGGCCCGGTTGTGCAGGGAGACCTTGGTGCCGTAGGTCGTCTCAAGCTGGGCCGCGACGAGTTCGGAATAAGCGGGCATGAACGGCGGCGCCTTGACATAGCCGGAAGCGTTGTGGCCCTGCGAGATGCTGTCGCCGCTGACACCGAGGGTCAACGGCTTCTTGTTGCGTAGCTTGTCGAGCGTGGCCGGGAGGCGCTTGCCGACGAATGCCGGTTTGTAACCAGCCCACTTCGCCTCCGTGCGGGGGATGTAGCTCACCTCGACCTGTTGATCGTGGAACCAGTGGCCCTCGCCGAAGAGAATGCTCATCTCGGGATGGCCTGTACGCTGGCCGATGCTATGGGGTGCCCCCTTCGCGGGAAATAACTCCGTCTGCTTTCGGAAAGTGATGCGTGAAGTGGACGGCAGCGACAGCCCGGAGCCGTCCGCGGCGAGCAGGTAATCTTTATCCGCCTCAAAGACCAGTTTGCCGTCGGCGCTGTGGACGGCCAGAACGCGCTCGGCGTCGAAGAGGAACTTCGCCTCCGGCTTGTTTTCCCCGTCCTGGACGAAGAACAAGCTCTCCCGGCGAATCGTCCCCAGATCCCACGGCCCGCGCAGAAGATGGAGTTCGGGCAGCTGCTTCACAACCGGCCGCGGCGACTCCCCCAGCGCACTCGTGAGCATCAATAGCGCCAGCGCGACGGCGCTCCACGGAGCGGCCGACCGCCACAACGACCGCTCGGCGCGGGCTTCAAGGTCTTCGAGGGGCAGGGGGGACATGTCATTTCTCCGCAGTGAGACTCCGTCAACAATCATTTCCAAGAGTATATTCCGCGTGCCCGGCAATGGTCCGTGGAGCGCGCGGACCGCGGCAGAGAAAATGGTGCAGTTGATCGTGAAAAGAAGAGGGCCGGGCTTGTGTCTTTGTAAACTGGCGCGGGAAAGTGTTGATGCTGAGTTACGGATACTCGCCGGTCCCTTCGGCTTCCATCGCGGCTTTGGCCCCGAGGGGCTGTGGGGCGCGGTGTTTGGCAGCACGATCCTAACCCCTTGCATTTTCGCAATCGTCGTGTGGCGGAATGCATTTACGGTCGTACTCTCAGTCGGCGCTCTGCTATTACCGCGGCATAGAAGATAGTCTCACACCAGCCTGAAGCGCCAGCGAAGGGCTCTGGCCGTGACGCCGCTCCTTCGCTGGCGCTTCAGGCTGGTGTGCGCTTCTTTCGTGCCGAACAACCCACAGACCGCGCGAAAATTAGAAACCTATGGGCAGTCCATTCGCCGAATCGACTGCTGACTTGTTAGTGCCCGATTTCAGCGATTCCTGTCTCCCCACAACCTGAGCGCCTGCGGTAATCTGCGGTGACGAACGGTCGCCCGTCCTCCCTGCGCGCAGGTCTACCATGTTCATGCACTCCTTCCGTCAATCCTGCCACGTCGCGGTTCTGACGCTGTTCGCCGCCGCCGTGCTGGTCGCCGCATCAACGATGATTGTTCTCGCCTCAGAGCGCCCTATCGCGGAGAGCTTGCGTTCGTTCTGCAATTTGGCCGGCGCGCTCGGGGGGAGTTCGTTTGGTAATTTTGCGCGCGCAACCGAAACCTTGTTGCTCACCGACCGAGTGGACGGCGTGGGAACACGTTCGTTTGGTAATTTTGACCGCGCCGCGCGGCGGGATGCTCCATGCTGCGGCCGGGAGGGGTTCGTTTCGCAATTTTCATGTTCGCAACGGGTCGTCGCGCACGTTCACCCACGTGACACTTCGTAACCGGCGGTCCCTTCATCGGGCAGCGGCTGAAGCGGGCAACTGCGTCCGCGGTGCGCGCGGGCTTGCTTACCATCGAGTGCGGAGTTCATCCGTCGTTACCCGTGCGTTACAATCTCCTCCTCGTCTCGCTTCGTCTAATAAGGTGATCGACCCGAACTTTCTGACCGCTGTCCTGTGAGGAAACCAGACATGTCGTATTCCTGCTTGTGGCACCGGCGCACCGTCCTGTCGGCCGCCGTCGCTGCCGTCTTCGGTATTACTGCGCCTGCCGGCGCCGATGAGAAACCGGTGACGAAACGGCCGAAGGTCGAAGTCGTCTTCTGCCTGGACACCACCGGCAGCATGGGCGGCCTCATCGATGGAGCGAAGGCCAAGATCTGGTCCATCTGCAACCAGATCGCCAGCGGCAAGCCGGTCCCCGACCTCAAGGTCGGCCTGGTCGCCTTCCGCGATCGCGGCGACGAGTACATCACCAAGGTGTTCGACCTCAACGACGATCTGGACGCCATCCACGGCCACCTCAAGACCTTCAAGGCGGCCGGCGGCGGCGACATCCCCGAGAGCGTCAACCAGGCGCTGGACGACGCCGTCAACAAGGTCAAGTGGAGCTCCGACAATAACACGCTGCGCATCATCTTCCTGGTGGGCGACGCGCCGCCGCACATGGACTATCCCGACGATGTGAAGTACCCGGTGACCTGCAAGAAGGCGGCCGAGCGCGGCATCATCATCAACACGATCCAGTGCGGCAACGACGCCGACTGCACCAAGGCCTGGAAGGACATCTGCGTCAAGGCGGAGGGCGCCTTCGTGCAGATTCCCCAGGATGGCGGCGTCAAGCAGGTCGTCTCCACTCCCTTCGATAAACGCCTCGGCGAGATCAACGGCGACCTGGCCCGTTCGACGCTGGTTTACGGCAAGGCCGACGAGCAGGCCCGCGGCGAGGCCAAGAACAAAGAGGCTGAGAAACTCGCCCCCGGCGCCGCCGCCGAGCGCGCCGCCTACCAGGCCAAGAACGCCCAGGTGGCGACTTACGACCTGATCGACGGCGTCAAGCAAGGCCGCGTCAAGCTCGAAGACCTGAAGAAAGAAGAGTTGCCCAAAGAGCTTCAGGAACTGAAGGTGGAGGAGCGCACGACCTATCTGAAGAAGCTCGACGAGAAGCGCGACACGCTACGGAAGGAAGCGCTGGAACTGGACAAGAAGCGCGGCGAGTTCATCGCCAAAAAGCAGGCGGAAGAGGCCACCAAGGGCACGAGCGGCTTCGACAGCCAGGTGCTGGAAGTCCTTCGCACTCAGGCCAAGAAGCACAAGATCGACTATTGATCGTCGGTTCAAAGCGGCGCGGCGGAGGGTATCAATACCCCCCGCCTCGCCTCATTTTATGCCTGAGCCGATTGCACTTTTTTTCCGAATCGCCTCTGGTGTAAGATTCCACTCGTCGGGGACACGGAACCCTCGACGAGCCACGGAAGGTTGCCCCGACGCGGGTCGGGGTAGGCCGGTGAGTCAGAATCGCAATGCTGACACGCCCCGCACGGACGCGGGTCGAACCGGTCTCAAGAGAAGAGGCAGGAATGTACTGCGGTCTAATCCCCGCGGCCGGACTCGGAACCCGGCCGCAGGATCACGCTGAGTCCGCCGGCGCCTCGCGCGCCGACGACACGTCTTCGATCTTCACCACGCTTCCAATCCACGTCCGGCAACACGACACTCCGGGATAGTCGCCCTGTCTTCACCCTTGCGCGAACGTCCTGAGCCAGTCTGCGCACCCCTTGCATCCCAACGAGATACCTGTCCGCGAACTGATTGAGCCGCTGGCGGTGCGCGCTGATTTTGCGCGAAACGCCGGTGTTTTCGAGAGAGAGGCCGCGCGCCCCGCGCTTGGGGTGCGCCAGGATTCCCCCCTGTCCCACGGAACAGATCGAAATGAACCGCGCTCCTGTTCTTTTCCGCGTCGATGCCTCGCCCCAAATCGGCTACGAGGCACTGCACCGTTGCTCGATCTTCGCCTCGGCCCTGCAACGGCGCCGGCGTCCGGCCCACTTCCTGTCGCAGCTCGAACCCAACTCTCTCGCCATGAACTTGAAGCGCGGCGGCAACGATTGGATCTCCGCCAATAACCCGGCCGGATCGCCCGGCGACCTCGAAGATATGATCCGCGCCATTCGCCGCCTCCAGCCCGCCGCCGTGGTGGTGGACTCGGCGAATGTCACCGAAGACTACCTGGGCAATCTGCGGCAGACCGGCGCACTGGTCATGTCGTTCGACACGCGAGCCGAGATCGCCTTCCCGTCGCGCCTCGTCGTCAACCCGCTGCTCGGACCGAGCAAGGAGTCGTATGAGTACGGCGTCGGCACGCAGCTGCTTTTGGGACAGCGTTACGCCCTGATCCGTCCGGAGATTCGCCGTGTACGGCCGCTGCGGGCGCGTGAGCCGGTGCAACCGTTCCGCGCCCTGGTGGCCCTGGGCGATGACGACCCGAACAACCGTTCCGGCGAGCTGGCGAAGGCGCTGCTGAATTGCCCGCGCGTGGCCCGCGTCGATGTGGCGGTGCGACCGACGCACCCCGACCTGGCGAACCTGAAGGCATTGGCCGAGCAGTGCCCCGAGCGTCTGGCGATCCTGAGCGAACCGGGCGAGATGCCGTCGCGTGTGGCCCGCTGTCACTTCGCCATCACGGCCGGGAACTCCTGGTCGCTGGAACTGGCCTGCGTCGGTGTGCCGCAGATGATGATCGTGCAATCGGAAGTCCACTGGCCGACGGCGCAGCGGCTGGAGGAAGAGGGCGCGGCATCGTGCCTGGGCTGGCACGATAGCGTCTCCGCCGTCACCTTCCGCCAGGCGGTGAACGACCTGCTCACCGATGCGCTCGAGCGCCAGGCGATGGCGCGCTGCGGCCGCAAACTGATCGACGGCCGCGGCCTCGACCGGCTGGTGACGGCGCTGGAAATGCTGCTGCACAAGGCGCCGCAGGCCGAGGTGCGCATCGCGGCGTGAGCGAGGAGTTGTGTTCAAAGAGACACGCGGGCACGGCAGCCATTCAATCCCAGGCGATTGCACGGCTGCCGTGCCCGCGTGTCTTTACCCGTTTGATTTGAACTCGGACGGGCCGTATATTACCCCGGCAGGGATAAGTATCACGAGCCGCGACCGTCAGGGAGC
>JBBQPD010000225.1:0-8075 GCA_038331535.1 Gemmatales bacterium
GTTGACGTAAGTTGTTATCTGAGGCCTGCTAAACCTTGTCCAATCTTGCCCAATGTGAAAAGTGGCGCTGTCCAACTAAGCCGCAAGCGGTAAGACTTACACCGCTTCGAGGAACCCTGCCACGAAGCGCAGCGTCGCCTCGGCTTCCAGCCAGTGGATGAGGTGGCCGACGCCCGGCATCTCGATGAGCGTGCAATCCGCCATTTGCCCAGCGATGGCCCGCGCCTCGCCGCGCGGCAGCATGCCGCCGCGCGCCTCCTCGCCGCACAGCAACAGCGCCGGACAGCGGACGCCGGTCCAGACGTTGTCGGCATCGTAACCGTCGCGCCAGCGACCCGAGAGCACTTCATCGAGCACGTCCGCGTCGAGGTCTTGCAGACAGCGGGCCACAAACCGGATCGAAGTCGGATCGCGCACGTCCACGAGCCGATAGGACGTGTTGCCCGGCCCCGGCAGCCGCATCTCGGCAAGCTCACGGCTCACTTCATGCAGCGGTCGAGAGTGTCCGGCGAGCGGCCGCATGGCGGCGAACATGGCCGCGAACGGCGTCTGCCGCAGTCCGCGCAACACGGACGGGCCTGGCGGGTCTTCGAGCACGACGGCGCGGACGAGTTCCGGCAGCTCCGCGGCGACAACGCCCGCCACCAGCGCGCCGAGCGAGTGCCCGAAGACGACGGCCGGTTCGCGCAAGGAGCGCAGCACCGCCGCCGTGTCGCGAACGTAATCGACGATGCGATACTTCCCCGGCACGCGCCCCGACTTGCCGTGGCCGCGTGCGTCGAGCGCGTGAACCTGCCAGCGTAGACTGAGCGGCGGCAGCAGCGTGACAAAGTCCTGCCAGCGCCGCGTGACGCCGTGCAGGAAGAGGAGCGGCGGCCCGGTTGGTGGGCCGGACGCCAGATTGAGCGCAAGCTCGCCGGTGTCGAGAGTGGTTTCGGTCATCATGACGCGATCATCGGCGATGCGCGGGGCGGCGTCAACGGGTTATCGCGCCGCAATGGAGTGGACCTTCCGCCAGCTCGCGGGCCGACCTGTCTTGATTCTTTGCTTCTCGAGCCTATAATGTAAGTAGAGAGGTGGTGAGCGCTCCTGCTCAACACTCGGGTTTCCTGAGGACGATTTTAGGCCATGATTCGCATTGCGGTTGCCACTTACCTGATGATCGCGCAGCTGGCAGCGCCGCTGTTCTGCTGCTGCGTAGCCAGGCAAATGGCCTTGCCGCTTCAATCCGCCTCAAACACCTCGACGGAGAATTCCACCCCGGTTCGGCGGGGCTGTTGCGAGCATCAGAGTGCTGCCGAACGGGGACATCCGGCTCCCGACAAGCAAGTGCCTGAATGCCCCTGCCCACAAAGCCCGGCGCGTCCCGCCCTGGCCTCGGACTCCGACGTCGCGAAGCAGCTCCTCCTGGGGCAACTGGCCCCAGGGCCGGCTGACGACCTGTGCTTCCTTGCTGCTTTTTCCACGTCCGATCATTTGGGCCAACCTGCTCCTCGTGAGCGTCAGGCTCTCCCGTTCCTTTCGGCAGACGATCTCCTGCGCGCGTTCCACATCTTGCGCTGCTAAGCACCCTTCGTTGCTACCTGTCGTGACGGCCCGCGAGTACACTCTCGCCGATATTCCGTCTCATGTATTGTCTTGTCGTCGCCTACGTTTCCACGAGCCATCCGGCTTTGGAAGCGTCTGTTCCGGTCCCCACGGCGCCTGGCCCGGTTTACGCACCGGCCCGGCCTGTTAGATTCTTAGCTCTGAGCTTCTCCGCAAGATGCGGAGAAGTTCAGCCGAGTTCTGGCTGACAGCTAATAGCTATCAGCTAACAGCTTTCAGCCAAACTGGTTTTGTGTGGTTGCTAAATCGTTGCGGCTTGGCCGCGTTAGGAGATAACCATGTTGCGTTCTATCAGCTTTCTGTCGCTTGGCATCGCGGCCCTGACCCTTGTGTTCATCGCCGGCTGCGACAATATCAGCACGCCGAAGGCTACGACTCCCGAAACTTCCGAGAAGCCGGTGGAGGCGAAGCCGACTCCGAAGGCGCCGGACGGCGACCACGCCCACAAGGCCGGCGGGCACGGCGGCTCCATCGTGGAGATCGGCCGCGATAACTACCACGCCGAGGCCGTTTTTGAGAAGAACGGAGTCGTGCGGCTGTACACGCTGGGCAAGGACGAGGCCACTGTGCTGGAGGTCGAGGTGCAGACGCTGACAGCCTACGCGAAGGCTGGGGGCGCTGCCGAGGCGGTCGAGTTCACCTTCGCGCCGATCCCGCGCAAGGACGACGCCGAGGGCAAGACCTCTCAGTTCGTCGGCACGTTGCCGAAGGAGATTTGGGGCAAGTCGGTTGAGGCCACCGTGCCCAGCATCCGCATCAACGGAACGCGCTTCCGCTTCGGCTTCTCGTCGGCCGCCGCCGGCGGGCACGAAGAGGAAATGCCGGCCAAGGTGGCCGACGACGAGGAACGACAGCTCTACCTGACGGCGGGCGGCCTGTACACCGCGGCGGACATCAAGGCCAACGGCAACGCGACTGCCTCCCAGAAGTTCAAGGGAATGAAGTCATCGCACGCCGATGCCGCACCCGGCGAAAAGGTCTGCCCGATCTCCGGCACCAAACCCAGCCCGAAGTTCACCTGGGTCGTGAACGGCAAGGGTTACGAGTTCTGCTGCCCGCCGTGCGTGGACGAGTTCGTCCGAATGGCTAAGGAGACGCCGGACACGATCAAGGAACCCGGCGACTACCTGAAGAAGTGAACGATCCGAAGCGGTTTTCGATCCCGAGGAATATCGCCGGAAGTGACGGCCGGTTCGCCGTCGGTCGCGGGGTGTTCCCGCCAGCCGGCTGCCTCCGCCTGGGCCGTGTCTGTCTGGCGCCATTCCGTTTTGAAAGGAGCGATTGATGTCGAGGAGATTGATCGGCCGTCTGCTGCTGACGGCACTGACCATCGTCGTGGCCCTGCCACTGGCGCGGGGGCAGGACAAGCCGGCCAAGCCGGTACCGGCGAAGGACGCGACGGTCATCACGGTCGGCGACATGACCTGAATGGGCTGTGCCCGGAAGGTGGTCAAGTCTTTGACCGCCATCGCCGGGGTGAAGTCGGCGGTCGCCGACACCGACACCACGACCGTCACTGTCACGCCAGAGGAGAAGAAAACGCCCTCGCCGAAGGAGATGTGGGAGGCCATCGAAAAGGCCGGGTACACGCCGTCCAAGCTGGTCGGACCGGGCGGCACGTTCAAGGAAAAGCCGAAAACGTGACCCGCATTCGCGCCCGCCGGAGCGAGGGTAAGCCTTTCTGCGGCGGGCGACAATAACCGGGTCGCGCTGTCACGAACCATGAAGGAGAGTCGGCCCACGGACGGGCGAGCGTGGTCGGCCCGCACGGTGCGGGCCGCCCGACAACCAGTTCCGCAACGAGGAGTATTCCGATGGTGAATCGACTGATGCAGGTGGCGCTGGCCGCCGTCTTCGCCCTGGCGGCGGGGTCCGGCCTGGGGGTCCGCGCTGACGAGAAGCCCAAGGACAAGGACCACGCCCACGAACACATGGACAAGTGCGCCAAGGCGTGCCTGGATTGTCAGAAGGAGTGCGACGCTTGCTTCCACCACTGCCTCCACCTCCTGGCAGACGGCAAGAAGGACCATGCGAAGACCGCGCACCTGTGCGTGGACTGCGCCGAGCTGTGTTCGACGGCGGGCAGGCTGACTGCTCGGGGCAGTCCGCTGTCCATTCCGGCCTGCGAGTCGTGCGCGAAAGCATGCGACGTCTGCGCCGAGGCGTGCGAAAAGTTCCCCGATGACGACCACATGAAGAAGTGCGCCAAGTCGTGCCGCGACTGTGCGAAGGAGTGCCGCGAGATGATCAAGCACGTCGGCCACGACCACGACAAGAAGGAAGAGAAGAAGTAGCGCCCGTCCCAGTCGGTGGCACCGGCGAGACGCCGGTGCCACCGATTTCGTTAATGAACGCCGGCGGAGAGTAATCACCATGTTGCGCACTGCCCGTCCGTTCGCCACGGCCGCGACGCTGGCCCTGATCGTGTCGCTGACGGCCGCCGCCGCGTGGCTGTGGGCGCACGAGGGACATGACGCCCTGCCGACGAAAGGGACCACGCCCGTCAAGGACAAGGACGGCCGCGTCGTCGGCGTCAACCTCGCGCCGGAATCTCTCCAGGCTCTGGCTGTGGCAGTTGCCGAGGTGGCGCCCGTCGCCCTGGACGACTACCTGGACGCCCCGGCGACCGTCGTCGCACCCTGGGACCGCCACGCCTTCGTCACCAGCCGCCTGGCCGGCAAGGTCAAGGCGGTCAAGGTCCGGCCCGGCGAGACCATTTCCAAGGGGCAGGTCGTGGCGGAGGTTGAGAGCCTGGAGTTGGCCGACCTCCAGCGCGAGCTGCTCGACGCGCGCAGCGAAGCGGCCCTCTCGCAAAAGAACGTGGCGGCGTTGGAAGAGAGCGCTCGGAGCGACCTGGTCCCGAAGGAGGTCGTCGCCGAGGCCCGCGCGCAACATCGACTCTATCTCGACGCCCTGGACATCGCTCGCCGTAAGTTGCTGGGCGTGGGGGTGCCTGCTGGTGCCCTGGAGGGACTGCTGCGCGAGCGCGACTCCATCGCGGTCGCCTTCCTCGCTGTGACGGCCCCCATCGGCGGTGTGGCGGTCCACGTCGATGTCGGACCCGGCCAGGTCGTTGAGCCGGGCGACCATCTGTTGGAAGTGGTGGACCTGGCGCGCGTGTGGGTCAAGGTCTCTGTCCTGGAAACCGACCTGCACCGCGTCGCGGTCGGCCAGGACGTGGAGCTGAGCTTTCCGGCGGCGCCTTCCCGCGGCGCGGGTTGGGCCGGCCGGGTCGAGGCTAAGGGACGTTCGCTCGACGCGCAGACCTACTGGGGTACGGCCTGGACCGAGCTGGACAACCCCGATGGCCGCCTGTTACCCGGCATGGCCGGCCAGGCGCGCGTCCGCCTTCCTTCGTCGCGGCCGGGTCTGCTCGTCCCGGCCGAAGCCGTGCTGGGCGAGCGGGCGGATCGTTTCGTCCTCGTGGAAGTCGCGCCCGGCCAGTACCGCCGACAGAACGTGGTCGTCGAGACGCAACAGGGCGGCCGCGTCCAGGTCGCCCGCAACACGGGCCTGTTCCCCGGCGACCGGGTCGTGACGGACGGCGGCCACGAGCTGGCGCCTCTCTTCGCGCAAGGCGTGTTGCGCCTCAGCCCTGAGGCCGGAGTCGGTATCGGGCTGGTCGTGCGCCCGGTCAAACGCGAGTCGGTGGCCGAAACGGTCACGCTTGCCGCCGTCGTGGACCTGCCGCCGTCCGCGCGCGCCACGGTGTCCGCGCGCCTGGCCGGCACCCTTCATTTCCTCGCCGTGAGTCGCGACCAGGAAGTCGAGGCCGGACAGAAGCTCGCGGAGGTATACAGCCCGGAGCTGCCCGGCCTCCAGCTTGAGCTGCTGCGCGCCGATTCCCAGGCCCGCCTGTTGGACGCGAAAGTCCAGCGGCTGCGGCCGTTGTCCGGCTCAACCGTCGCCTTGCAGACGCTCCGCGAGATGGAGTCCGCCCTGGCCGCCGCACGCCAACGGCGGGAGGCGCTGCGCGGCAAGCTTCGCAGCATCGGTCTTACCCTCGCCGATCTCCGTGACCTGGTGGAAGATCGCAAAGTTGTGGAGAGTGTGCCCGTGTACGCCCCGGTTCGGGGGACCGTCGTCCGCTTCCGGGCGACGCTCGGCCAGGCGGTGAAGCCCGAAGACCCGCTCTTTGAAATGCACGACCTCACGCAGACGGTGCTGCGTGCCGTTGCTCCCGAGGGGCTGCTGCCGGTGGTGCGCGTCAGCCAGAAGGCTCGTGTCCGCCTGGCGGCCGACCCCGCGTTCCTGGGCCGCGCCGCCGTCCGGCGCATCGCCCCGGCGGTCGGCGCCCTCAGCCGTACTATCCCGGTCTGGGCGGATTTTCAGGAGCGGCCGAGCACGCCGCCGCTGCCGGGGATGATGGCCCGACTGACGCTGGTGAAGTCCGAGTCCGCCGCAACGCTGGCTGTGCCTGGAGGGGCTGTGGTCCGCGACGGGGTGGGCGCCTACGTCTTCGTGTGCAAGGGCGGGCCGTTCGAGCCGCTCAAGGAGAACGTCTTCGAGCGGCGGCCGGTCGAGACGGGCCGCAGCGATGACCAGTTCGTCGAGATCGTCGCAGGCCTCACCGAGGGCGAGGAAGTAGCCGTCCGCGGCGCCGCCGACTTGCAGACTGCGTTCGCCAACGTGCAGTAACCCAGAGGATTCACTACGAGACTTAACGCGGTCAAGCCGCAACGAGTTAGCACCCACACAAAACCAGTCTGGCTGAAAGCTGTTAGCTGATAGCTATTAGCTGTCAGCCAGAACTCGGCTGCACTTCTCCGCATCTTGCGGAGAAGCTTCAGAGGTAAGACCACAGAGGCACAGAGAAGAAAATACGAATCGCAAAAAACCAAGCTGTCTGAAGGCGCTGGATACCTGAGGTGCCGCAACTTTCCCTCGCGGTGCCTTTTTGTGCTTCCTCTCTGTGGTGAAGAATTTCGGTGTAGGTAGGCCATGCTCGACCGCGTGATTGCCTTCTCCCTGAAGAACCGGTTGCCCGTCCTGCTCGCCGCCCTGGCGCTGGTCGTCTGGGGCGGCTACCAGGCGCTGCGGCTGCCCGTGGACGTTTTCCCGGACCTGAACCGGCCCACGGTCACGGTCATGACCGAGGCTGCCGGCCTGGCCCCCGAAGAGGTCGAGCTGCTCGTCACCCGCCCCATCGAGTATCTTCTCAACGGCGCCACCGGCGTCCGTCGGGTGCGCTCGTCGTCGGCGCCGGGCCTGTCCGTCGTCTGGGTCGAGTTCGACTGGGGCACCGACGTTTTCCGGGACCGCCAAGTCGTCGCCGAAAAGCTCCAGTTGGCCCGCGAGCGCTTGCCGAAGGACGCCAACCCCACGCTGGCCCCGATCTCCTCGATCATGGGCGAAGTGATGCTCCTGGGCCTGCGCCCGATGGAGGAAGCCGCCGATCTGCGCGAGAGGGCGCGGCGGGCGCTGGAGCTGCGCTCGCTGGCCGAGTTCGACCTGCGCAACCGCCTGCTGGCCGTCGAGGGCGTGGCCCAGGTGACGGTCATGGGCGGCGTCCTCAAGCAGTACCAGGTCGTCACCTCGCCGCGACGGCTGCTCGCCCGCGACGTGACGCTGGAGCAGCTCACGGAGGCGGCAGCGAAGGCGAACGCGGTCGCCGGCGGCGGCGTCACGGAGCGGGCGAACAAGGAGTCGCTCATCCGCATCAGCGGCCGCAGCCTGTCGCTCAAGGACGTGGCCGATACGCCCGTCGCCTGGCGCGATGGCGGGCCGGTCCTGATCGGCGACGTGGCCGACGTCGTCTTCGCCGGGCCGGTGGCGCGCGGCGACGGCAGCGTGCGCGTCCGCGAAGACGACAAGATCGTGGGCGGGCCGGCCGTTATCCTGACGGTGCAGAAACAGCCGGGCGCCGACACGCTGACGCTGGACGCCGCGCTCGATGGGGCGCTGAACGAGTTTGAGGCGAGCCTACCCGAGGGCGCGATACTGGAGCGACACGTCTTCCGCCAGGCGGACTTCATTCGAGCCGCCGTCGGCAACGTCGAGAAAGCGATCCGCGACGGCGCCGTGTGGGTGCTGGTCGTCCTGTTCCTGTTCCTGTGGAACCTGCGCACCAGCCTCATCACCCTGACGGCCCTCCCGCTGTCGGTCCTGGTGACGGCCCTCGTCTTCCATGCTTTCGGGGTGTCCATCAACACCATGACGCTGGGCGGCATCGCCGTGGCCGTGGGCGAGCTGGTGGACGACGCCGTCGTGGACGTCGAGAACATCTTCCGCCGCCTCAAGGAAAACCGTCTGCGGCCCGACCCGTTGTCGCCGCTGCGGGTCATCTACCTGGCGTCCAGCGAGGTGCGCAACAGCATCGTCTACGCCACGCTCATCGTCTGCCTGGTGGTGTTGCCGCTGTTCGCCCTGTCCGGCCTGGAGGGGCGAATGTTCGCGCCGCTGGGCCTGGCCTACGTCGTGGCGCTGGCAGCCTCGTTGCTGGTATCGCTGACCGTGACGCCGGTGCT
>JBBQPD010000226.1:0-8051 GCA_038331535.1 Gemmatales bacterium
TGGCAAAGGTGGTCCCGGCGTCGAGGCGCTTGCCGTTGATGCTCTGGGCGACGCGGCACGCATATTTCCCGCCGGCGGGCACCGGCACCAGCAGATATTGCAACCGGCCGTTGAAATAGACCGTGGACGAACCACCGTCCGCGCTCGCTTTCAGTTCGCAGCCGTGTTGGGTCAGCCAGTCGGGAGTGGGGACGGACATGGGGGGTCTCCGAAAGTGCAGGCTGCGAAGCCGCAAGCGGCGAACATTACTCGGGCAGCGGTTGGCCGCGCGTCTCCGGCAGGAACGGTAGGACCACCAGTCCGATCAGGAAAAAGCTGCACATCGTCACACCCGTGTAACGCCAGGCCTGGATGGTCGCGTTCTGATCGCCGGGAGAGCCGCCGAACACGTCCTTGATCAAGTAACCCATCGTGAACGGGCCGAGCGCGGCGACGAAGCGGCCGACGTTGTAGCAGAACGACGTGCCGGTGCTGCGCAGGTGGGTCGGGAACAACTCCGGGAAGTAGATGGCATACCCGCCGAACAGCGATAGCTGACAGAAGCCCATGACCGGGATCATCCAGAAGACGTCGTAGAAGTCGTTCAGGAACCAGAACGTCCCCGCTGTGCTGACGATGGCCGCCAGAAACGCCACCAGGAACGCAGGCTTGCGGCCGGTCCGCTGCGTGAAACGGCTGTAGGCGTAGATGCCGAGGAAGCCGCCAAAGTTTTGCAAGAGCGAGACGTAACCCACCAGCCGCGTCAGTTTGCCCTTGATCTCGGCCTCGGGCAAGCCCTGGGCTTCGTAGGTCCGGCGGAAGATAGCCCGGACGAAATCGAACGTGAAAAAGCCGATGCCCCACAGGCCGACGACGCCGGCGAACGCCAGCGCCATGCCGAGCAGGGCGTGTTTGCGCCAGCGCGGGTGGCCGAACAGCTCGCGCAGCGACCCGGCGTGTTTCGCAACTCCACCCGCGACGACGGCCTGCTGCCAGCGTTCCGGCTCCTTCAAGCGCGAACGAATGAGGATGGCCAGCAGAGCCGGCAAGGCGCCGATGACGAACATGATGCGCCAGGCCGAGAAGCCGAGGTGTCCTTCGCCTTCGGCAATGCCGAGGCCGATGTTGATGAGCGCCGCCGTGATGTTGCCGACAGCCGAAAGCGCTTGCAGCCAGCCGAGAGCCTGCGGCCGGGCGCGGTCCGGCATGACCTCGGCGACAAGTGAGACGCCGACCGCGAACTCACCGCCGACGCCCAATCCGGTCAGGAACCGCCAGATCGTGAAATCGACAACCGTTTGCGAGAGCGCACTGAGACCGGTGAAAACCGAGTAGATCAGGATTGTCAGCATCATGACCTTGGCTCGCCCCCAGCGGTCGCCGAGGATGCCGAAGATGAGGCCGCCCATCGCCCAGCCCATGATAAAGATCGAGGTAGTCCAGGCGCCGTACTGGTTGATGAGGGGGTCGCCCGCCTTGGTGTTGAGAAGTTCGGTGAGTGCGGGCGTGCGCGCGAGGTTGAAGAGCTGCTGGTCCATCGTGTCGAACAGCCAGCCGAGCGCGGCGACGAAGAGGACGAACCAGTGATAGCGGTTCAGCAGCTTGTACCAGGGAACGTCGGACGGTCCATTTTCGGGAGCTTGATACGAGGAAGGGATGTCGTGCATGACGGCTCTATCTCTGAACTTCTCCGCAAGATGAGTTCTGGCTGAGAGCTGATAGCTATTAGCTATCAGCTCTCAGCCAGACTGGTATTGTGTGGCGGCTCATCCGTTGCGGCTTGGCCGCGTTAAGTATATGCGGCAGGAGCGAGCGCGGCTTGCCCGATCCGCGCGAAACGGCAAGCCGATTATTCCTTCTCCTTCAACCACGCCTCGTTGAAGGCGGCGCAGCCCATGCGCGTGCCGACGAGGTAGATCACGCCGTCGGCGGCCTGCGCCGCTGCCATGTAACCGCCGACGCCCTCCACCTTGCGGACGTGCGGCCACGTCTTGCCGTCGTCCAACGAGAGCGCCGCGTAGGTGCCGCCGCCGACCAGCTTTTTCTTCGTGTCGGCTCCACACAGCAACAGCGCTCCGCTCGATAGCTTCAAGGCCGCCGCCTTCTGGCCGCCGCCGATGCCGGGAAATTGCGTCGGTTGCACGTCCCACGTTTCGCCGAGATCCTTCGACACCGCCGCCGGCATCGGGTCGGGGCCGCGCAGGAACGCCAGCAGCGAGCCGTCGCCGAGCGCCACTGCCGCGGGATGAATCACGTAGCGCCCGCCGGCGCTGGCGCGCATGTCGCCCTTGCCGACTGACCACGTCTTGCCGCCGTCGCGGCTCGTCAGGACGCGCTCGTCCTTGTGAACGTCGCCGTCGCAGGCCAGGACCATCACGCCGTCCTTGCCGACGAACGCCGAACAGGGTTGGCTCATGTGCCGGGGATCGTCGCGCGCCAAAATGATGCGCGCCCGCGACCAGGTGGCGCCGCTATCGTCCGAGGTGCGCATCATCACCGCGGCGTCGTCCCAGCCGCGCAGCGATTGCGTGCAGAAATGGAACATCCGCTTGCCGTCGCAGAACAGCACCGGCGCGTGGTCGTTCACGTCCGGCACGTCGAAGAACAACGAGGCGGCGTCCCACTGGTCGGACCCAGCGCGCAGCCGGCTCGCGGCCTGGGCCAGCTCGCGGCCCGGTTCGCCGACGGTGGTGTACCACGCCGCCAGCACGTCGCCGTTGGGGCAGACGCACACCGCCGCGTAGTGGTTGTGGTTGCTGAAGATCGGACCCCACGAATCCTTGGCGATCACCGGGTTCTTGCCCGCTTTCACATAGTCGATGAAGTACGGCTTCTTGGGATCGCGGTCGCTCCTGAATGGCTCCTGGCGCACGTCCATCTGATGCGGCAGCACGACCACGGGCAGCGGTGCCGTCGTCGGCATGGCGCCCAGGGCGACGCGAAAACCGGTGTAGCGGTTGGCGTCGTCCGGCAGGTGGCCGGAGCGATTCGCGGAGCGGGCGAAGCGCGTGCCGTCCTTCCAGACCGACGGAGCGAGGAAGCTCCAGCCGCGCGTGACACGGGCGTAGCCGTCGGCCCGGCCGACCGGGTCTGCCTGCTCGCCGGCGGCGTAGGGGCCGTGCCAGTCGGCGCACCACTCGGCGACGTTGCCGTGCATATCGTGCAGGCCCCAGGCATTCGGCTTGTAGCTGCCGACCGCCACGGCCTTGAGCGCTTTGCCGTCGCGGCCGACGCCGAGGTTGGCCTGTTCCGGCGTCAGCGTCTCGCCGGTGTTGAACAGCGTCGTGGTGCCGGCGCGGCAGGCGTATTCCCACTCGGCTTCCGTCGGCAGCCGATAGGGCTTGCCCTCCTGCTTCGTGAGCCAGGCGCAGAAATCGACGGCCTGCTGCCAGGTGACGAAGACGACCGGCTCGTCGTCCGCGCTCGAAACGCCGTCTTTGCCGCGATATTTCTTGTGCGCGGGGTCGAAGCGTTCGTACTCGGCGTTGGTGACCTCGCAGACGCTGAGGTGGAATGGCCGCGTGATCTTGACGGGGTGAGCCGGCGCTTCGTCCCAGTCGCGCGCCGCCCATTCGCCGCGGTCGCGCGGCGCGGCGTCGCCCTGGCCCATGACGAACGTGCCGGGTTTGATCTCAACGAACTTCATGCCGATCGTGTTGATAAACGTTCTGGCTGTGGGCGGTTCGGCGGCGAGCGCCGCGACCGAGAACGCGAATAAGAGAGTCGATTTCAGCATTTGTTCCCCCGAAGCGGCATGCCGTTTCGCGAAACGTAAACAATCAAGTCTTCTTCCCGGCCTGCTGGAGCAGATAGCCGACGACGAACACCACGACGCCCAGCCCCGAAATCATGAGCGACGTGCGCAGGTCGATCTCGTCCGGCCGGGCCATGTTGCCGGCGACGCCCAGCGGCAGCACGATCATCCCCGCCACTTGGAGAAAGCGCCCGAGCTTGTAGAGCATCTCTCGTTTCCCGTTCCTGGTTGTGCGACGGGAACATTGTAGTGCGGCAGTGAGCAAGTAGCGCCAGCAAGGGCCGCTTCCCTTGCTGGCGCTGCGGGCTCACGAACCCATGCCTTGACGCCCGGCGAGGCGTAACTACAAAACGGGTGTTCCGCGAGCAGGACCGGAAAGAGTTGTTACCGGCCGCGTTCTTAGATGGAGGCTATGCGCGTGATCTCTGGCATTTTTCGCGGTGTCGCGCCGTTCGCCTTTGTGCTCCTCATCGCCGGTTGCGATCCGGAAGGTTACCCGGCCGACCTCAAGTATCCCGTGCGCTCGGACGTCATCATTCTCACCCAGAATCCCGACGAGCCCTTCCACCCCGAGCCGCCCGGCCATCTTGAGATCAGTATCGCCACGTACAACAAGCTGAAGGCCGACGGCAAGGACGTCAAGGCTCTCGACCCCACGCTGCTGAGCGGCAAGGAGCGCGCGGACCTCGGCGCCGCGCTGGAAAAGCATTTCGGGACGCCGGCCAAACCGCTCGTCAAGATCGATGCGAGCGACGATGAGGACGTGGATAACGATCTTAAGGCAGCATTCTCCGCGGCAGAGTTGCAACTCGACGACAAGGTGCTGGCGGCCGGCAGCGTGTTGTACCGCCGACACTGTCAACACTGTCATGGCGTGAGCGGCAACGGCCGTGGCCCGACCGCCGCCTGGCTCCATCCGCACCCGCGCGACTACCGCAAGGGGAAATTCAAGTTCATCTCGACCGGCTCCACGCGCTCCATCCCGAGTCGCAACGACCTCTACCGTGTCCTGAAGAACGGCATCGATTACACCTCCATGCCGTCGTTCGCACTGCTCCCGGACGACGAGCTGGATCAGCTCATTAGCTACGTCATCCATCTCAGTCTGCGCGGCCAGGCCGAGGAGCAGACGATCACCGCGGCGCTTAGCAAGAAGCTCCAGAACGCGGATAACGAGGACGTGGGCATCGACGTTTACCTGCAAAGCAGGGTCCGGAGCGTCGTCGTGCCACCGAAGGATCGCAAGGGGATCAGCGACGGCTGGAAGGAAATGAACGCCGCCGTGCTGACGCCGAAAGTCGGACCGTCCGAAGACCAAAAGAAGCGAGACGCGGACATCGAGAAGGGATATAAGTTCTTCATCGGTGACGCCGGTTGTCTCAAGTGTCACAAGGATTTTGGTCGGCAGTCGCTGTACCGCTACGATACCTGGGGCACGTTGGTTCAGCCGCGCAACCTGACGGCCGGCTTGTATCGCGGCGGCCGGCGGCCCATCGACTTCTTCTGGCGCATCCGCAACGGGATCGACCCGTCCACCATGCCGTCGATCGACGTGCTGTTGAACGAAGACCAGAAAAAAGAGATCGCCGAGCTAAAGAAATCGAAGGGCAACGATGAAGACCCGGCGGTGAAAAAGCGGATCGCCGAGTTGACCGAGCCGAACATCTGGCTGGTCGTCGCCTTCATTCAGGCCGTGCCCTATCCGAACATGCTGCCGGAGTCGGTGCGCAAGGAGGTCTATCCAGCGCCGCCGCCGGCCGGGACAGGATCCCGGGGTGCTGACAACTTGCGAGCGCCGAACATGCAAGGGGATTGATCACGAAGATTTCCCGACCAGCCCGGAGCGCGAGCGCCGGGTTCTTCCGACTGGCATGAATTGATCTCAGGAGCATTTCCGTGGGGAAAGGCTGGAGTCTCTTATTCGGGGCGGTCCTGCTGGCGTGCTTTCTCTCGCTGGTGATCTCTCCGTACATGGGTTGGTGGCTGCCCAAGAACGTCGCCAGCTTCGGCGGCGACATCGACTTTCTGTTCTATATCATTCTGGCCCTCACCGGCTTCTTCTTCGTCCTGACCGAGTCGATCCTCGTGTACGTGATGTGGAAGTACACCCACAACCCGAACCGACGGGCCGAATACGTTCACGGCAACCATCGGCTCGAAGTCCTGTGGACGGTGGTCCCCGCCGGCATCCTGCTGTACATCGCCTTCGCCCAGATTCCGGCGTGGGCGCACATGAAGTCGGCCGAGCCGACCTCGTGGTTTGTTTATGGCAGATTCAAGGTAGACAACAAGGCACCCGATCAGGTGGTGGAAGTGACGGCCCGCCAGTGGGAATGGCGCATGCGCTACAGCGACCCGGCCAACCTCGCCCCGCTCAATGCGCGCGAGTGGGCCGACAATCCGGAGAGCGACGACCTGCACGACGTCAATTCCCTGCACACCTGGAAGGACGCCAACGTCCGCGTCTACCTGCACACGCTCGACGTGATTCACAGCTTCTTCCTGCCCAACCTGCGCCTCAAACAGGACGCCTTGCCTGGCCGGACGATCGTCATCTGGTTCAGGCCGATCGACTCGAACTGCACATTCGATGAGACGACGGGCAGGGTCAAGCTCGATCCGGCCAAGGAGTGGGAGATCGCCTGCGCCGAGCTGTGCGGTCCGCGCCATTATGCGATGCGCGGCCATTTCTACGTCCACGAGAGCAGGGAAGATTATCTTAAGTGGCTCGAATACACGAAGAAGGCGCAAAACAGCGCAGTCCCCGAAAAGCGCGTCGCGGTCGAGAAGAAGGACAAGTAGAAACTTGGCGAGCGGGGGGCGTCAGCCCCCCGTTACTTCACCGTGGGGGCTGCCGCCCCCCGCTCGCCAGTCGCTTGACGAGAGGTTCGTTCATGAGCGTCAGCCATACCCCCGCCACGCACGCCCACCTCGAGCTGGGCTTTCTGCGCAAATACATCTTCTCCGAAGATCACAAGATCATCGGCATCCAGTTCCTGTTCTCGGGCCTGATCTTCCTGTTCATCGGCGGTACGCTGGCGCTGCTCGTGCGCCTTCAGCTCGCCTGGCCGGCCAGCAGCGCGCCGTTCGTCGCCCGCTGGTTCCCCGAAAGCTGGGGCGCGCGGATGTCGCCCGACTTCTACGCGATGCTCTTCAGCACCCACGCCTCGGTGATGATCTTCTTCGTCATCATCCCGCTGCTGACGGGCGCCTTCGGCAACTTCCTGATCCCGCTCCAGATCGGGGCGGGCGACATGGCGTTCCCGAAGCTGAACATGATGTCGTACTGGTTCATGTGGCCGGCCTTCATCATCATCTGCGCCAGCTTCTTCGTCGAGGGCGGCGCCGGCGCATCCGGCTGGACCTCGTACCCGACACTGTCCAGCGCCGGGATGCCGACCGGCGAGGGCTTTAACTCTCCCGCCGGTTCTCACTCCGGCATGGGACAGATCTTCTGGCTCTCGTCGCTACTTTGCGTCGGCATCTCGTCCATGCTCGGTTCGGTCAACTACATCACGACGATCATCAACCTGCGGGCGCCCGGCATGACGCTGTTCCGCATGCCGATGACCGTGTGGTCGATGTTCATCACCGCCATTCTCCAGGCGATGGCCCTGCCGGTGCTGACGGTGACGTTGATCCTGCAATTGCTGGACAAGACCATCGGCACGGTGTTCTTCCTGCCGCCGGCCGGTCTGAGCTTCGGCAACTGGCACACCGGTCCCGGCGGCGGCCAGCCGATCCTGTGGCAGCACCTGTTCTGGTTCTACTCGCACCCCGCCGTCTACATCATGATTTTGCCGGCGATGGGCATGGTGTCAGACATCATCTCCACCTTCGCCCGCAAGCCGTTGTTCGGCTATCGGCCGATGGTGTACGCCATCGCGGGCATCGCCGGCCTCGGCTTCATCGTCTGGGGTCATCACATGTTCCAGAGCGGCATGGACCCGCGCCTCGGCACCGGTTTCATGGTCGCCACCATCCTCATCGCCCTGCCGTCGGCCGTCAAAGTCTTCAACTGGCTCGGCACCGCCTGGGGGTCGAACATGCAGCTGACGACGCCGATGCTCAACGCCCTGGCGTTCGTGGCCATGTTCGTGATCGGCGGCCTGAGCGGCATCTTCATGGCGGCGACGCCGGTGGACGTGTACTTCCACGACACCTACTTCATCGTCGGCCACATTCACTATGTGTTGTTCATGAGCAGCGTCTTCGGCATCTTCGCCGGCATCTACTTCTGGTATCCGAAAATGTTTGGCCGGATGATGAACGAAACGCTCGGCCAGATTCACTTCTGGCTCAGCTTCATCGCGTTCAA
>JBBQPD010000227.1:0-7997 GCA_038331535.1 Gemmatales bacterium
GGGGTTGTTTTCCACGAGCCGCGACCGTCTGGGAGCGTTTTGGCCAGAACGCTCCCTGACGGTCGCGGCTCGTGGAAAACAACCCCTTCCCGGACACGCTCCAGGAGCCGCCTCCTTCGCTAGCGATTCAGAGCTTCGAGCCGCTTGAGGCTGCGTGTCGCCTGCGCACGGATATCGGCGTCCGCGTCTTTCGCGGCGAGCTCCATCAAGGCATCGAGAACCTCCTTCGACGGCGGCTCGGCGATTTTTTTGTCCGATGCTGGCGCTGCGAGCGCTTGAATCGCCGCGAAACGGGCGGGGCGAGCTCCTTCTTTGGCCGCGCGGACTAACGTCGGTATCCCCTTCTCACGGAAGTTCTCCGCCAAGAGCACGGTCAGCACGCGCGTCAATTCGTTTGGTGCCGTCTCATCCTTCAGCACATCCAGAAAGGCGGGCAGCGCGTCGTTCGCGGCCGGTCCCAACCGAGTGAGCGCTTCGGCAGACGTACCGCGTAGTCCAGTCGGCGCGCTCCGGTCCGAAAGAAGTTTCGCCAGAGTGGGCACCGCCGCCCTGGCTCTCTCTCCGATGGCTCCGATGGTCGTCACGGCAGCCTGTCGCAGGTCCGCGTCTGCCTTCGCGTTCTCCACGACTTCCACCAGCGCGGGCAGGGCGGAAAGGGCAGCCGGGCCGAAGGCCGCGAGGGCGCGGGTGGAGTAACTCCTCACCATCGGCACGGGGTCTTTCAGCGCGGCGACGAGGGCTGGCACGACCACTTCGGACTCCGCGGCAATTAGACCGAGCGACGCAGCGGCCAAGTAGCGGAGAACGTCGTCCTGATTCTTGAGGGCGGCGAGCAACTCTTTTACTGCGGGAGCAGCGCCGTTCCCGAAATAGCCGAGCACGCGCGCCGACGTCCGCCGCACTTCCAGGTCGAGCGTGGTGTCGCTCAGGAATGCCTGGAGTTGTGGCACGGACGCCTTCGCGCCATCGTTCATTTGACCGAGCGCGTTCGCGGCGGCTTCACGAGCAACCGGAGGCCCATCCTTCAGCACGTCCAACAGTGCGGGCGTCGCGGCCAGCCCGACTTGCGTTAGAGCAGCGCCGGCCTTTTCACGCAATGGGCCATCCGGATCGGTCAGGGTTTTCACCAGGACAGGGATTGCCGGGGCAGCCAGCGGACCGAGGTCGGCGAGCAAGTCGGCACTGCGGCGACGGATCGTGAGGTCCGGGTCCGTCAGTCCCTTCACGCCACCCGCCACACCGTCGAGATTGAAATCGTTTGGGCGGGGATGGTCGAGGCCGACACGCAACAGGTTGAAGCACGGCCGAACGCTCTTTACTCTGGTGGGAATACGGGCCTCCCATACGGTCTGGCCCGAGCGCGAAAGCTCAACGAGTCGATTCTCGCGATGGGCGCTTGCTGCCAGTACGTTGCCGTTGCGCAGGCCGGCGACCGCGGTCGGCTTCGCCAGCGCGGCTTCCCAGCGGACGGCCCCATCGGAATCGAGATGGACCAACTTGCCCGATTCGTAGCGATTAATTAGCACACCCCCGTCGGACTGGGCAAAGAGTTTGCCATAGATCGTGCAACTCAGTCCCTCCAGGTTTTGCTTACGCAAGAGGAGTCCGGTTATCTCCTCGATGAAGAGCAGCTCGTTTCCTACTAAACAGAGCGTCGGCGCGTTGCGCCGTTTGACCGCATCGAAAACGGTGTTGTTGGAGTTTTGTTCTCTGTAATAGAGTTCATGCTGCTGGGGAGTCAGTTCGATGATCCCTTCGTCGCTCACGACAAGGGTGCTGCCATTGGCCAGGCGCTGACAGGAGACCAGGACCATGTCGCGCCCGCTTTGATATTCCCAGAGAATCTTGCCGAAGAGGTCGCGCTCGAGAACGCGCGGCGTATCACCCTGCTCTGCGATTAAGAGACGTCCCCCGGAAAGCAGATGAGCGTCCACGGCCCCGCCGAGGTTGCTGATCTGCCAGGCTGGGTTGCCGTCACAGCCGAGGAGGGTAACACGACCCTGACCGCAAACGAGAATTAATCCCGGCCGCCTGTGGTCGCGCGCCACCCGCGCCCAATCGATTCGGCCCGTCGCGCGCAGCCAGTCGTCCCATCCCGTCCGACAAGTTCGGCGCATGGCGGCTTCGCCCTGCCCCACTCGCGGTGCCGGCGCTGCGGCACCGGCAACCCAACGCAGCAACTCCTCAGCCTGCCAGGCGAGATCGATGGGGCTGGTTTCCAGCAGCGCCACAAGCGCCGGTAAGGCTGCGTCGTCGTGGGCGGATAACAGCCCCTGTGCGGCGCGCAGCCGAACCACCGCATCCGTATCGGAGAGGCACCGGCGCACGGCTCGTCGGTCCGAGTCGTCGCCCAAACGACCGAGCGCCAGAGCCGCGAGCGCCCGACGCGGCGAACTACTGTCGGCGAGAGCGGCCGTCAGCGCAGGATCGACCTTGCCGTCGCGGACGGCGACGCGGTCGATGCCGAAGTAGATGTCTTCTTCCACGTCAGCATCGGCGAAGGGCAGGTAAGCGAGCAAGGCCGCGGCCGCCCCTTCGGCACGCTGACGCAGCAGTTCGCGGACGGCGGCGAATGCGGTATTCGGATCGAGCGATTTCAAAATCTCATCCGCGATCAGTCCGGCACGACGGCGCACTTCCGCGTCGGAATCTTTCCTGGCTTCGGCTAACCGTTTCAAGGCCGGACGACCGAGCGCGACGATGCCGCGCGTGGCCTCATCGCGCCGGGCGAAATCTTCGTCGCCGAGCTGGCGGACCAGCTTTTCGAGTAGTTCCAGGTCGATTTCAGTACGGCTGTGGTTGCGCAGCAGTTCGAGCAGCGCCGCCGGTTTCGTCGAGATACCGGCGCGTCGGAGATATTGCTCATCGTTGTTGACGAGCGCGCGCGACGCGGAAGAACCTGGCTTGGCGTCGGGGCTGGTCTGAGCAATACCCGCAGTCGCCGCGACGAGTAACAAGAGGACGGCGCGATTGCGGCAAGGACGGGACATCGAGGCACCTCTCGGAAGTTCGCGACGGTTTATTGTCGGAATGACGCCGCTCATCTCCAGAGTAGACGCACGACCGGTAGGGAATCGGACAGAAAAATGGCGCCGGCCGGCACCAACGCTCCGTGTTGCCGACTTCGGGGTGATGGTTTATCATCGACAAGAGGGAGCAAAAGGCGCTCCCGCATCCTCCCTCCCGCCCCCTTGCCGAGTTTTTACCATGGCCGATGCCGTCATCGATATCGTGGGTCAGGAGGACCTGCCGCTCATTATTAACCTGTACAACAAGGTCTTCCGCCCGGCGCGCGACCTGGAATCTTTCCAGCGCCGCTACCAGGGCCGCCACAATGTGTTGCAGATGCTGGCCCGCATGGACGACGAGCCGGTCGGCTTCTTTCTCGGTTTCGAGCTGAAGCCGCGCGTCTTCTTCGCCTGGTTCTACGGCGTGCTGCCGGATCATTATCGCCACGGCATCGCCTCCCAGCTGATGGAGGCCGTCCACGATTGGGCGCGCCTGAACGATTACGAATCGATCCGCTTCGAGTGCCACAATCAGCATCGGCCGATGTTGCATCTCGGCATCGCGCGCGGCTACGACATCGTCGGCATCCGCTGGGATCCCGACCGCGCCGCCAATCTCGTGCTCTTTCAGAAGGTGCTGAATCACGGCGATACGATCGAAGAGTGGTGATCGAATTGCCGCTTGCGGCTTAGCGGAAGGCCCCCGCTAAGCCGCAAGCGGCACACTACCGCATATCTACAAAGTTGCGCAGCAGCTTCGGCCCCTCCTCGGTGAGGAAGCTCTCCGGGTGAAACTGGACGCCGTGCAGCGGCCAGCTGCGGTGGCGTACCCCCATGATCTCACCTTCCTCCGTCCAGGCGCCGACCACGAAATCGGGATGAGAGAACGTCTCACGGCGGATGACGAGGCTGTGATAGCGCGTGGCCTCGAAGGGATTGCTCAGGCCGTGGAAGACGCCCTGGTTGTCGTGGTGGATCGGCGACGTTTTGCCGTGCATCACGCGATAATTGCGGATCACCTCGCCGCCGAAGACGTGGCCGATGCACTGATGGCCGAGACAGACGCCAAGCGTCGGAATGGCGGCGGCGAAACGGCGCAGCACCTCGTTGGAGATACCGGCCTCCTTTGGCGTACACGGTCCCGGTGAAATGATCAGGTGCGTTGGCTTCAGCTCGGCGACTTCCTCGACCGTGATGCGGTCGTTGCGGAAGACGCGCACGTCGAGACCCGCGTCCAGTTCGCCGAGGCGCTGGACGAGGTTGTACGTGAACGAATCGTAGTTGTCGATGAGGAGGATCATCCATCTTGCCGCTTGCGGCTTAGCGGAAGGAGTGGCGCCGCGCTAAGCCGCAAGCGGCAAAACCACGAACAAGAATTCATCCCTGCTTCTCCGGAAACGGCTGCGCGCTGTTGGCCTTGGCGTCGTACTTGTCCTTCACCGCGGCGGCGTCGAGCTTCTTGAGGAACTCGGTCGAGGCGGTGATGTCGTACCAGCCGCCATCGGCGAAATCGACGATTGCCTTGCGGTTCTGGTTGACGGTCACCACCCGGCCGACCAGGCCGGCGAAGCGCTTCAGCTCCGGGCGCTCGGCGTTCGCCTCGACGTACTGGTCGGTCCACTCGCGCTTCAGCGCTTCCTGTTGTAGTTCCGAGGACTCCACGGCTCGGCCTCCACGATCCGATTGCCGCTTGCGGCTTACCGGTCAACCACCGCTAAGCCGCAAGCGGCAAAATGATTACCACCATGATAACGGAAACCGCGCCGAACGTCAGCGGAAGGGTTGGGCGTCGCCGCGCGGCGGCGGCTCGAAATCGAGGCGCTTGACGAACTGGTAGGCGTCGGCGGCGCCGAAGTCGCGATTCATGCCGGCGTCTTTCCACTCCACCGACAGCGGTCCTTCGTAGCCGGTCTCGTTGAGCGCGCGAATGACCGCCTCCCAGTCGATGCCGCCACGGCCCGGCGAGCGAAAGTCCCAGCCGCGGCGTGGATCGCCGTAAGGCAGGTAGGAATTCAGTAAGCCGTTGCGGCCATTGAGCGCGACGACGGCGTCCTTGATATGTACGTGGTAAATGCGGTCGCCGAAACGGCGCACGAATTCGACCGGGTCGATACCTTGCCAGTGGAAGTGGCTCGGATCGAAGGTGAAGCCGAACTCCTCGCGCCCATCGATGGCGTCCAGCACACGCTCGGCGCTGTACAGGTCGAACGCGATCTGGCCGGGATGGACTTCGAAGGCGTAGCGCAGGCCGGACTCGGCGCACACGTCGAGGATCGGGTTCCATGCTTTGGCGAAATCGCGGAGTGCGGTATCGACGAGCTGGGGCGTCGGCGCCGGGTAACCGACGACGGCGGACCAGATCGGCGAGCCGGTAAAGCCGCTGAGCACGGCCACGCCGAGCTTCTCGGCGGCGCGGGCGGTGGCCATCACTTCCTCGGCGGCGCGCTGGCGGACGCCTTCGGGAGTGCCGTCGCCCCAGACATAATCGGGAAGGAGGAAGCGGTGCCGCGCCTCGATCGGTTCGCACACGGCATGGCTAACGCGGTGGACGCTGAGCACCGGCACGCTCAGCTCCAGGCGATTGAGCAGCGCGAGCTTCGCGGGACAGTAGTCGTCTTCACCCGCGCCCCGCTGCACTTCGAAATGGTCGCCCCAGCAGCAGAGTTCGAGACCTTGATAGCCCCACTCGGCGGCGCGCGGGGCGAGATCCTCCAGCGGCACGTCGGTCCACCCGCCGCTGTAAAGAATGATCGGCCGGCCCATCGCGAGGACTCCGCCATCCGTGGTGGTGGAATGTGTTTAGCCGCGAGCGTTTATTTAATAAGCGCTCGCGGCTAAACGAAATCGTCAACTCGGCGGCGCTCCCGAATTGCCATCCGTCGGATGCGGCGACGGCTTCGGAGTCGGCTCAAGCAGCGGGTCGGTCGGCGAGATAAGCGTGCGCGCGTCCGGCGCGACGGGTGTCTCTGTCGGCGCCGTTGGAGAGGGCGTCGCCACGGCCGGAGTCACCGGGGCGGGCGCCTTCAGCAATGGCGCTTCGACCATGTGCAGCTGCGTCGTCTTCGGCGCGGGAGCCGGCGCGGGTGCAGCCGGAGCGGGCGGCGGCGCCAGCGGGCCGCCGTAAGCGCCTTCCTGATCGTCTTCCTCCAGGTAAACCTCGTCCAGCTCCGCCGTATCGACGTTCTTTCGCATCAACAGATAGATGATCGTCGCGGAGCTCCAGAAGAAGCTGTAGCCGAAGCCGAGTACGAGCAGGAACAACAGCCCGACCCAGACCGCCACCAGGCCGGCGCCGATCTTGTTATACCAGGTCAGCTTGTCGGCGCCCTTGTAAGTCTCGTCGTAGCCGACGTACTTGTTGTAGACGCTGGGCCTGATCTCGCCGTCCTGCACCAGTTTCTGCTGATCGACGACGACGCCGTCCAGCAGCAGCGTGCGCCAGCCGAACGAGGTCGGAGCGTACACGAATAGGAACGACGGCTCACGATCCGCGGCCCGGATACCGAAGGTCTGGCTCACGCCCCATTTGCTGAGGTAGACCATGAATGAACCCATGAAACCGATGAAGAACACGACGGCGGCCCCGTAGCAGATGGCCACGAGGCTGTACCAGACGTACTGCCAGGGCTTCTGGAAGACATAGGTGTACGAGCGGCTGACGGCCTCCCAGCTGTCGGTGCCCTCGGTGCTGATCGTCGCGGCCATCAGCGGCCAGCCGACCAGGCCGACCAGAGCGATCGCCATGAGCAGGCCGAAGCCGATCATGCCCCACCAGAACAGGCCGGCGACGACGACGTCGCCGAACATCGGGATCATGAAGAAGTAGCCGAAGATGATCATGAGGATGAGCAGGCCGAGGACGAAGACGAGCGGGAATAGCGGCGCGGTGACGTAATAGACCAGCCGCTTCATCGTGAAGCGCACCGCCTCGGACATGCCGATGCGCTCGTTGCGGGCGATCTGCACGGCGGCGATGCGCGTGATGGCCCCGCCGAACAGCGACCAGACGGCCAGCGTCCAGATCATGACGCATAGGAAGTAGAAGCGCGCGGTTCCCGACGCCTGTGGGCTGAAGAAGTAAATGATGGGCCGCAAGAACTTGACGAGCGGCTCGATCAGCACCGGTGCCTGGCCGAAGGCGAACCATTCCCAGAAGTGGCCCGTCTCCCAGGCGGCGGGCATCTGGCCGGTCGCCAGCATGAACGGGTTGGGGCCGCGGTCCTCGAACCACGGCATGGTGGCCATGAGCGAAGAGGGCTTGACGGTGCCGAGGAGCCGGGCGTCGCGCGAGGCCTTGGCCGGATCGATGCCTTCTTTCTCCAGGCTCTGCTTGAGCAGCGCGGCGTCCAGGGTGAGCTTGCTCGTCTCCTCGATTTTGAGGATCTGCTCCGGCGTAATCCTTGCCAGGGCATCGTCGCGCGCCTTGACGGCGTTATTGATCTGGGCGTACTCCTCCACGGAGTCGGCCAGATCGACGGCTTCGACACGGGCCGTCGCTTTGGCCGACGTGCCGACGCCCGCGGCCTTGTGCATCAGGTTCCAGTCGTCGAGTTCACTCTTGAACTTGCGCCACTCCTTGCGCGAGTCCTCGTTCACCGTGGTACCGCTCGTCCACACAGGGGGCGTGGCCTTGTAACCCGCGCCAAAGACGAAGGCGAGCAGCCACCAACCGGCCGCCGTCGCCACCAGACCGGCCGCCGCCAGCAGCAGCTTGTTCAGGTCCAGCGCGATCTGGAAGCCGCGAAACAGCTCCGTCCAGGGCATCAACGTCCGCCAGGTGGCCTCGCGCGGTTCCGCTCTGTCTTCGGCCATTCTCCACTCCTTGTGACGTTCGCGACCCGGCCCGGCCGGCAGGGCGACCGGATGGGATACATTTCAAAGAGGGAATTATATGGCAGAACGGAGAGTTGGCAAACGGGCAGGATACCTATTATCGCGGCACGAAAAAGGCTCACGAGCCGCGACCGTCGGGGAGCGCTGGGAACGCTC
>JBBQPD010000228.1:0-7984 GCA_038331535.1 Gemmatales bacterium
GTGTACCGCGCATTCTGTTCGTCAAGGAATGCCCATACCTGCCGGAGATGGCGCGCTCCGGCGCCGATGTACTGAGCCTCGGCGTCTGCCACGACCTGGCGGCGGCGCGGCGCGACTATCCGCACCTCGTCTTCCAGGGCAACGTCGATGAGGAAATCTTGCGGACGGGAACGCCGGAGCAGGTGACGGCGGCGACGCGCGCGTGCGTCGAAGCGGGCGGCGGCCGGCGGCACCTCGTCAACCTCAATCACGGCGTCGATCGCGCCACGCCCGTCGCCAACTTCGAGGCGTTCGTGCGGGCGGCGCAAGGGGTGATGCGCTGAGGGATAGGAACAGACCAAGCAGAAACTGCGCGAGCTGGAAATGTGCTTGGGAAAAGGGAACCATTTCTGTCGGACGCGTTCCTAACCCGGCCACGCCGCAACGGATTAGCAACCACACGAAACCCGTCTGGCTGAGAGCTGATAGCTCTCAGCTAATAGCTGTCAGCCAGAACGCGGCAGCACCTCTCCGCGTCTTGCGGAAAGGTGCTGAGCGAAGAAACTACACTACGCCGCCTGGCCCGTGGCCGGCAGGCTGATGCGGAACGTGCTGCCCAGGCCGACGGTGCTCTCGACCGCGATGGAGCCGCCCATCAGATCGACGTACTCCTTGACGATCGCCAGCCCCAGGCCCGAATGCAGGCCGTCGCCGCCGCGCGATGGATCGGCACGGTAGAAACGCTCGAAAATGTGCGCGCACGCCTCAGGCGCGATGCCGACGCCGGTATCGGCCACCTCCACCTGCAAGCGGCCCTCGGACAAGACGACGCTCAGATCGACCGAGCCGTCCGGGCGGTTGTACTGGATGGCGTTGTGCAGCAGATTGGACATGACCTCGCGCAGCTTGTCGGGGTCGGTCGTCAACGGCGTGACCCCATTGCGGTGGACGTGCAGCGTCAGGTTGCGAGCTTCGGCAAGGGGACGGACGACGGCGGCGCACTGCTCGGCCAGGGCGGCGGCGTCCACGGTTTGCGGCCGCAGGTGGTCCACACCAGCGTCGAGGCGGGCCAGCGTCAGCAGGCGGTCCACCATATGGTTCATCTGCTGGGCGCTCAGCCGGCAGTCTTCCAGCAGTTCGCGATAATCGTCCGCGGAGCGGGGCTTGCGCAGGGCCAGTTCGGTCGTCGTCAACAGGGCGGCCAGCGGCGTGCGCAGCTCGTGCGAGATGTCGGCCGTCGCCTGCTTTTCGCGCTCGAAGGCGCGCCGCAGCTGGTCCAGCGTCTCCGTCAACCGGCCGACGATGGGTTGCAGCTCGGCCGGCAGGTTGCGCTCGGCGAACGGCAGTTGCAAGTGCTTCGGCGACACGCGGCTAACCGCGTCGGACAGCTTGCGCAGCGGCGCCAGGCCGAGATGCACGATCCAGAAGCTGATGACAGCGGCGGCGAACAGCGTCGCCGTGGCGATGAGCAAAAGCCGATTGCGCAGCGCCGTCAGGGCCGCGTCCGATTCCGTAGCCAGTTCTTTCAGTTCCTGGTCGCGCCGCTCCACGAATCCGGCCATCGTGGCGCGGAGGTCCGTCACGTCAAAAGCACACTGGATGTAAACAGCCTGGCTGCGGGTCAGATCGCCGCTCGGCGGCCTGGGATCGGTGATGAAAGGCGGTCGTGGTCGCGGACCAGACCGGCCCGCGAAGTGGGACAGCACGGTCTTGAAAATAATGCGGTGAACGGTCAACCCCGGTTCGAGGTCGATGTCGGAGTACTGGTAGTAATAGTCCTGTTCCACGGCGAACCCGGCCGGATCGAGCGGCAAGGTCCGATCCTCAAGCGACTTGGATCGGTAGCGCGGGCCGCGATCGACGTCGATCTGAAAGAATTCGCCGACCGGCCCTTCAAGGTGATCGAGCGATTCCCGATTGGTGAAGCGGAGCGGGTTGAAAAAAAATCGCCAATTGATTCGCTGCCTGCGCCGCATTTCTGCCGCGATAGGGGTCTCCTCGCCCTCCGCCAGCCAAACCGGAACGAGGGCGTAACCGCTTGGCGACATGCCCGCGGACAATATCCCGAGCCAATGAAACTGTCCGTACCCGTGCAAACGATCATCGCGAGAGAAGACCGACAGACTGGCCAGCGTTTGCGCCTGGTCCAGGAGACTCTTTTCGAGACGTTTCTCCTCTTCGCGGCAGCGTTCCTTGTACTGCGCCTCCAACAGGTCCGCGGTTGCCTTCTTTTTGGCTTCCAACGTCTGGTGGGAGGTGCGGTAAGCCAACACGGCGGCGGCCGTCAGCGCCAGCGTCAGCAGACCGAGAAAACAAACGAGCAGCGACAGGCGAATGGAGCGCATGTTTAGTCCTCTCCGCGCAGCATGTACCCCTCGCCCCAGCGCGTCAGGATCAGAGGCGGGTCGAAACCCTTGTCGATCTTGTTGCGCAGGTAGCGGATGTAGACATCCACGACGTTGGAGGTGTTCTCGTCCTGTTCGTCGTAAAGGTGGTTCCAGATCATGGTGCGCGTGACGACCTTGCCGCGATGATAGGCGAGGAACTCTAGTAGGGCGTACTCGCGCGGCGTCAAGTGGATCGTCTGGCCGCCGCGCTTGACGGACCGGCCGGCGGTGTCGATCTCCAGGTCGGCAATGCACACGACCGGGGTTTTGACCTGATGGGTGCGGCGGATCAGCGCCCGCAGCCGGGCCAATAGCTCGTCCAGCTCGAACGGCTTGGTCAGGTAGTCGTCGGCCCCCTGGTTGAGGCCGGCGACCTTGTCGGCGCCGCTGTCGCGCGCCGACAGGATGAGGACGTGCGTCGTCAAACCGTCCTTGCGCCAGCGCTGCAACAGCGTCAGGCCGTCCACCTTCGGCAGCATGCGGTCGAGAATGATGACGTCGTAGGTGGCGCCGCGGGCTTTGAAATCGCCCTCCTCGCCGTCGTAGGCGACGTCCACGGCGAAACCCTCTTCCTCCAAACCCTGGCGCAGGGCGCGGACGAGCGGTTTGTGATCCTCGACGAGCAGCACACGCATGGGCCATTCCCTCCCCGGAAACGATCGCCGGGCCTGCGCTCATTATAGAGCGGGCGGGGTGAGGGCCGCGAGCGGGAGCTTAGGGTACCAACGTCTCGCCACCCGCGGACCCTCGTCCGGCTTCGTGTCCGGAACAGGGGGAACCTCGCTAATAGGGGATGGTAGCCGAGGGGCAATTAAAGGGTCATGAGAAGAGGACGAAGGGCAGCGTGAGGATCGTTTCCTGGTAAGAAACCGGACGATCCTGAGACGACTTCTCAGTCGCAAGTGTTTTCAAGTTTGATTCGCAAGGATTGCAACGATTTGAGTACGGCGGGGCGGTTTTTCGCAATTTGCATCCATCTCGGCAATCGGCTTTCGAGACTTGCGTTCCGTGCCCATGTCCAAAGGATACCACGTTGTTCTCGCTGAGTCGCTGCAATATAGCGTTCGAGGAACGCAAGGTGCGCGGCGTTAAAAGCCCAGAGGATTTGTCCACAACACGGCTTTTGCAACCACAACTCAAGGCCGAATGCGATGAGTACGGGCCCAACACCTGGCGTTGGAGAGAGACGACCTCGTTGCGGAATCCAGTCTCGGGAATGGGCACAAAGGCCACAGACGTACCGATAACCAAGCGGTGTGTCACCCCTCCACTCTCGATTCAGGAAATGGGCGCGCCGGGAGCAATGTGGACATCGGACAAGGATATCCTTTGCAAAATGTCTGAGATATGTCGGACCTGTGTTCACTCGACAACCTCTCCCGAACCCTGAGACCGGCTATACCGAGCGCGGGCTTCGTCTGCCGAGACAGTCTTGCCTTCCCTTGCCAGCTGTAGTCCCTTCGCCAGCCGGTCTGGGTCTACGGGCTGCCGCGCCGTGGTCGGTTCATTAAGCCCTCGGGCCTCCGAGTTCGGTCTTTTGGCCGCGAACCGCTTGCTCTTCGAGGATTCCTCTTTTGGTTCTTGATGCAGCGATGGCATGGCTTGTATCCCCTTTCACCCGACGGTCGTTCTGCACGGATCCCGGTGGCATACGCGCTTGTAGTTTCTTACCTCTGAACTGCTCCGCAAGCTGGGGAGAAGTGCAGCCGAGTTCTGGCTGACAGCTAAGAGCCTGTCCCAGAAGTAGGTTCTACGAGCCGCGACCGTTAGGGAGCGCTGGGGACATCCCGCAAAAAAAGCTCCCTAACGGTCGCGGCTCGTGAAAAACGACACCTTCTGAGACAGACTCTAAGAGCTATCAGCTAACAGCTTTCAGCCAGACTGGTTCTGTGTGCTTGCTAACTCGTTGCGGCTTGGCCGCGTTAGGATACATCCGTAAGGTCAGTTTCGCAGATGGGGACGGCTCCGTCAATTGCGCCAAGCCGCTTGCCCGGATTGCAATCCACTACAATTACCTCTCCCCCGCTCCTCGGTCCCATGCGCGAATTCGTTTCCTCCCACCGGAGACCCTGTCATGGCCCCCATTGATCCCGCCCAGACGCGGCTCGTGCTGGAGTTGAAGCATCCCAGCCCGCTGCTCGGCTGCCGCTTCTCGCCGTGCGGGCGCTTCGTTTTCGCCGGGGCGCAGGACAACAGCGTCCAGCGCTGGCAGCTGGAGGGCGGCAAGAAGACGCCGCTCGCCGGCCACAGGAGCTGGGTGCGCGCCCTGGCGTTCGCCGCCAAGGAAAAGCAGCTGTTCTCCGCCGACTACAGTGGCAAACTCCTGACGTGGTCCGTCGAGGCCGAGACGCCGACGCCGGTCCGCACCGTCGAGGCACACAAGGGCTTCGTGCGCGCCCTCGCCGTCAGCCCGGACGGCAAGCTGCTGGCGTCGTGCGGCAACGACGGCCTGGTCCAAGTGTGGAACGTCGCCGACGGCACGCCGGTGAAGGAGCTGGCGGGCCACAATTGCCACGTCTACAACGTCGCTTTTCACCCGAAACAGCCGCTGCTCGTCTCGGGCGATTTGAAGGGGATCCTCAAGGTGTGGGACGTTGCCAAGGGAACCGTGGAGCGCGAGCTTGATGCCAAGGTGCTGCACAAGTACGACACGACCTTCGAGGCGGACCACGGCGGCGTGCGCTCGCTGGCGTTCAGCGCCGACGGGGCGTTGCTGGCGTGCGCCGGTATCACGGATGTGACGAACGCCTTCGCCGGCGTCGGCAAGCCGGCGGTGGTGCTGTTCGACTGGGCGAGCGGCAAGCAGAAGCTCCTGTTGCGTCCGCGCGAGAACTTCCAGGGGACGATGTGGGGCGTGGTGCAGTTTCCGACGGGGCCAATCGCGGCGTGCGCCGGCGGCAACGGCGGCACCCTGTGGTACTGGAAGCCGGACGCCGCCGCCGACGTGTTCGCGCTGAAGCTGCCGACCAACGCCCGCGACCTCGACCTGCACCCCGACGGCCGGCGGCTGGCGGTAGCGTGCGCCGACGGAGCGGTGCGCGTTTATGACGCGGGGCCGAAGGGGTGAAGGCGGTAAGGGTAATGTTGCCGCTTGCGGCTTAGCGGCGCCGGACCGCTAAGCCGCAAGCGGCAAGCGGCCGCCAGTTTTGGTTGACAAGACCTTCTCCCGTCCTTCATAATGCCTGTCCAGTCCTGGACGGTGGCGGCCGACGCGACCGGGTTGGAACGTCGGTCTTGCGGAAACTCGAACGGGGGGCGGCGGCGCGGCAGCGGCGTATCCTCGTGTGTGGGGTGCAAGCGCCATCAACATGATGAACAATCACAAATTGAAAGTCTTCAGCGGCCGGGCCAACATCCCGCTCGCCGAGAAGATCGCGCGCCACCTGCACGACTCGATCGGCAAGGTCAGTCTCACCAATTTCCCCGACGGCGAATTATCGGTGCGCATTGATGAGGACGTGCGCGGCCGGGACATCTACGTCGTCCAGCCGACCTGTCCGCCGGTCAACGACAACCAGATGGAACTGCTGATTATGCTGGACGCCTTCAAGCGCTCCAGCGCCACGCGCATCACCGCCGTGCTGCCCTACTACGGCTACGCTCGCCAGGACCGCAAGGACGTCGGCCGGGTACCCATCACCGCCAAGCTCGTCGCCGACCTGATCGAGACGGCCGGCGCCTCGCGCGTCCTGGCCCTCGACCTGCACGCCGCCCAGATTCAGGGCTTCTTCGACATCCCTGTCGATCACCTGTACGCCAGCCCGGTCATCTGCGAGTATGTCCGCGGGCTAAACATTCCGCAGAAAGAGTTCATCGTCCTCAGCCCGGACGAGGGGAGCATCAAGAAAGCCCTGCTGTACCAGAAGCGTCTGGGCGGGGCCATCGCCGTGGTGGACAAACGGCGATCGAGCGCCTCGGAAGTGAAGCAGGCCCACCTGATCGGCCCGTCGCTGGAAGGCAAGACGGTGGTGATCTTCGACGACATGATCTCGACGGCCGGCACTCTCGTCGGGGCGGCGCACGTGGCCAAGCATCATGGGGCGCGGGAGATTTACGCCTGCGCGACCCACGGCATCCTGTGCGGCGAGGCCGTCCAGCGTCTGCGCGACGCGCCCCTGAAGCAGATTGTCGTCACCGACAGCATCCCGATTCCGCCGGAGAAGCAGCTGCCGAACCTGGTGGTCCTCAGCATCGCCTCGCTGCTGGCCGAGGCCATCAAGCGCATTCATCTCAACGAGTCGGTGAGCAAACTGTTCGAGTAATCTCGTACCACCGGCAGGAATGCCGGCGGTACGAGGTTTGTCCATTTTCAAGCCGCCCGCGTAGGTGCAATATGAGCCGTCATTCGATCCTCGTCGTCGCGATCGCCTGTACGCTGTCCCTCACCACGGTGACGGCCGGTCCGGACCCGGAAGTCCAGCGCCTCCTGCTGGAAGCGCAAAAGCACCTCGACGCGAAGAAACCCGACGAGGCCGTCGCGGTGTTGAAGAAGATCGTCAAGCTGACGCCGGCCGACGATAAGCTGCTGGCGACGCTCAGCGACCTGGAGCGCCAGACCGGCAAGTTCGCCGACGGCATGGAACACGCGCTGGCGGCGCTGAAGATTAACGACAAGGTGCCGACTTATCCCCTGCTCGTCGCCATCAACGCCTATAACCTGCATGACCTCGATCGCGCCCGTGAGTACTGCGACATGATCCTGAAACGCGGCGAGAAGGAGGCCGGCGCATCCGCCTTCAAGGACGCCCGCGAGATTTCGGACCTACTGAACAAGCAGAGCTACACGATCACCTGGACCCTCGACCCGCAGAAGGGCCGGTTGACCCCCGGAACTGTTCTCGGCACGGCTCTCGTCGTCTCGGTGCCCAAGGCGGACCTGCCATACCAGACGGCGACCTACGAGGTCACCGGGGCGCAGAGCTTCCGCGTCGTCAAGGCCGACGCCAACGACCTGCTCTACCTCGTCCCCAAGGGGAAGCAGCCGATCCAGCTGGTGACGAAGGTCAACGTCCTGCCGTACGCGTTCAAGACGGACTCGGCGAAACCGAGCGGCGGGTCGGTGCCGGCAGAAGCGAAACCTTTCCTCGGCGCCAGCGAGTCGATCGACCCGAAGAGTCCGGTGCTGGCGAAGATCGTCGCCACGTTGAAAGGGACGAACGACGCCGAGACGGCGCTAAATATCCTCGAATGGATGCGAAAGAACATTCGCTACGAACTCAAAAAGAAAGGCATCGGCGAGCTGGACTTCAAGACGATGGAGGAGATCGTCGAGCGCGGCCACGCCGAGTGCCGCGGCTACACGCTGCTGTTCACGGCGCTGTGCCGTGCCGCCGGCGTGCCGGCCCGCCCGGTGTGGGGTCTGGCGAAGCTGCCCGGCACGGTCGCCAAGCCCAAGGGCGATTTCGCGAGCCACAACTGGTGCGAGGTCTACGTCAACGGCTGCGGCTGGGTGCCGGTCGATCCGCAGAAGCCCGAATCGTTCGGCCTGCAACCGACCGCCCACCTGCGCTTCTTCATGGACGAGAAGAAGAACAAGCAGGTGCAGGAGATCCTGCCGATGATTAACCTGCTATACATGAATGGGGAGACGATCAAGTTTGAGTAAACGAGCCGCGACC
>JBBQPD010000229.1:0-7962 GCA_038331535.1 Gemmatales bacterium
GGGCCACGCCGGCGCCATCATCAGCGGCGGCAGTGGCACGGCCTTGGAGAAGATCAAGGCGCTACGCGAGGCGGGAATTGCGGTCGCGGAGAGTCCGGCGGACCTGGGCGTTACGATGCAGCGAGCGATGAAGGGCAAGAAGTAAGCGCTTGCCGGCGCTTGCCGCAACCGAAGATCGTCCGAAATCAACTCGATGACCCCCAGCCGAGGATCGACGCGCAGCGTATGGAAAGGCTCCGTCAGCTTCGCGTCCTCGCGGTTGATGCGCGTCTTGCCGGTCAACTTGTCGATGCTGCGGATGTGCTGGAATTGCGGGGCGTTCTCCATGCCCATGTTCTTGCGGTAGGTCGCGCCGCACAGCACAAGCGGCAACTCGTTGAAGCGGTCGAGCAGGATGGTCTGGCCCGGCATGTCGAGACGCCAGCGTACTTTGCCTGTCTCTCGGTCAAAGGCGTACAACTGCCCGTTCACCGCGACCGAAGTCAATTCTCCCTGGAAGAGCGACACGGGCATGGGGTCGGCTTCGGGCCGTTGCGGGTTCGGTTCGCGCACGAGCGCGAGGTAATAGCTCAGTTGATCCTTGAGCAGCGTGGCCGATTTCAGCCCTTCGAGATGCTCGGGCTTGAGCTGAAGTTTCAACAGCTCGCGGCGAGTGCCCAGGTCGATCAAGGCCGCAGCGCCGGTCGGCGCCACCACAGCGAGGAGGTCCGGATCGACCGCTTCGGCGACGACTGACTTCGCGGGGAACTCCTGCTTCCACACATCCTTCCCGGTCAGCACGTCGTACAGACGTAGCCGCACCGGTTCGCCCTCGGCACTTCCCCCTGTCGCCAGGATGCAACCGCCGACGGTGCGCAGCTTGTGCTGAAACGCCTCCAATGCTCCGTCGGGCAGCGGCACCGTCACGCCGTCCACCGCCCGCACAGCGCGAACTCGGCGGACGTTTTCGCCGGAACGGTAGTACTCAGCCAGAAAGAGGTGTTTTCCATCTCGGAAGGTGCTGACAGTTTGCGGCAGATCGGAGCGCTGCCAGCGGACGGCGCCGCTGACGGGGTCCAAGACCATCAGACCCGCGGAGGTCTGGAGGTAAACGCCATTCAGATCCGGAGGGGCGACCATGCCAAAGAAACTCATCACGCCATCGGGCCGCGTGATGAAGGCGCCGCCAAGCCCTCCGAGCATGGGATCGACTTGACCTTGAACGTCCGCGGCGACATTGTAACTCCAGCACAAGCGTCTCTCGATCGTGTCGATCGCGAAGACGCCGGGACCGACCGTCACGATCGTCAGATGCCCGACCGGCCAGTGACTGGCGGCAGGTTGAGGAGCATTGGCTTGTGCGGACGCCACCATCCCCGCGCGGTCGAGATGCACCGGCGCGCTCCACACTTCGATTTCGGAGAAGCGGCGCAGTACCGAGAGGCGCGAACCCATCGCGTCCAGAACGAAGCGGAGTTCGCGCAGGGACGGCGGCAACGCCGTGGTGCGCGGGATCTGGCCGGCCTCCGTGTCGTTCGCCGGGCCCAATGCGTTGAAGCCGTCCGGCAGCACAAGGCGCGGCGCCGGGAAGCGGCCTTTCGTCTCGCGATGCTCCAGGACTTTTCCTTCCCAGCCAGGAACGATCGGATCGAGATGCGGCAGAAAGCGCTTATCGCCCGCCAACTCGGCGAGCGCGTCCGCGCCATTGCGCCCAGGAGAGAGCGGCACCTCGGCGAAATCGCGGGCCAGAGTGCGGTAGCACTCCGTCGCATCCTCCATCAGGCCGCGCGCCGTCAGCACGCGGGCGCGAGCCTCCAGCGCGCGGGCGGAGGTCGCGCGCGCGCCGCGCTCGCGTTCCAGAGCGTGCAGATCGAGTAGGCCGCTGAGGGTTTGGCGCCGGTCGTCGCCCTCGGCCAGACGGATCGCCCGTTGCAGACGCACTTCCCGACCGGCGACACCCTCGGGACCGGTTATCGAGCCAAACAGGGCGGCGAACCGCGTGCGAGCAGCAATGTCCTCAGCGGGCAACGCCTTCGCCTCACGCTCAATCTCGACACGGAGCTGCGCCCGCTGTTCAGGAGAGGAGCGTGCCAACATCTCGGCGACATGAGTCCGCACCCAGAGGTCGGGCCTCACCTGGAGCGCGGGATCGTCCGGCAACGCCAGCAACTCGCCGCCGAGCGTGGCATCGTACAGATCGCGGTAAGCGCGCACGGCATCGCTCAAGCGACCCTGTGCTTCTCGTCCCCGAGACAGCACAGCGAAATAACCCGCCAAACGCCGCCGTTCCTCACTGCGCAGCCGCAAGCGGTCGGGCAAGCTGATTCCATCCGGAATCGGCAATTTGCAGAGCGTGCGGTACTCATCGAGATATTTCTCACCCGCCGCGAAATCGCGCTGCAGCAACCGCGTCAGGGCGGCGTAGAGGAGCGTGCGCGCCGCGTCGATCTGCTCCGTCGCTTTCGACCCGGCCAGAACCGTTTTCAAGTCGAGGACGGCCGGTCCCGGTTCGCCCTTGTCGAGCAACAACTGGCCCCGTTCCAACCGTGCCGACAGGTCCGCCGGCGTCCGTTTCAAAACCTCCTCGATCCGCGCCAACTTCGTCGCCAGCTGCGGATAGGCAGTCACCCCTCCCTCATCTTGAGACCAGAGGTCGCCGGCGTGAAACACGAGGTTGCCCTTCGTCTCTCCCTTGCGGCAGTCGAGACGGGTCGATGCGGTCGGTCGTGCCGGATCGAGCGCGAGTACGCCCGTGTCGCGCAGCGGCAGATAGTAGCGTTTGCCGCAGAACGTGCCTAATCCAGCCGGTTCCGGGATCGCCTGCTGCCATAGTTGTTCGCCCTTGTCGAGACTGAGTGCGCGGCACACCGTCCGACCGACCACAAGAACTCTCCCGTCCTGCACGCCGCCGACATACAGGTCATCATCCGTGCGCGCCGATTTCCAAACGAGCGTTCCGTCGCGCAGGTTTAGGCAGCGAATCGAATCGCCATCGGGGGCGGCGTAGAGGACACGGTCCCCGGCGAGGATCGGAGCAGTGTACTTGTAGCCCAGAGTGAACGATTCGGGTGGGATCTGGCCGGGTTGCATCTCCTCGCCGGGAGGGGGTGTGGCCGGCACGCGCTCACGGTAGGAGTGTGCCCAGAGCAAGCTGTGGGAAAGTACATCGACGCCGAGGACGGCTCCCGCATTGGTCGGGCAGACGAGGACGCCATCGCGGAACGCGAGGTGAACGGCATGCAGTCGCCGCGGCACATCCAACAGCAGCTTCGTTCGTGCGGTCGCCAGCGTCTGCGTCCAGAGGAGGGTACCCTTTTCCGGGCTGAGGCAGAGCAGACGCAAGTCAGAATGTTTCTCGACCATGACGAAGAGGGAACCGCCCAGCGGCAACGGCGGGCCAAGAAAATAGCTGTCGGCCAGTTCGGCGGGCGCGGCACCGGGGCGGCCGCCGATTTCCCAGACGACCGCCCCGGTAACCAGGTCGATGGCCCGGAGGCGGTTGTGGTGGACAAGATTTCTCAACGGACCGAAGTGGCGCGGCACGCCGGACTGTTGCTCGACGATCATCTGCGGCGGCGGCGGCAGCGGCAGGTCTTCGACGGCGTAGACATGCCGGCCATCGCAACTCAACGTGCCGAGCGCGGAGTTCTGCGTGAGGATCGCCTGAGAGCCAATCGCCCGGTATTTGCCGAGCCAGTCGTCGATCTGAACCTTTTTGCCGGGGTCGCGCAGGATACCCTCGATGCTCAGTCCGGCGTCGGCGCGCCAGACTTCGCGACCCGTGTGCGTATCGACGGCGTGGACTCCGCCGACGCCGTGGAATACGAGCCGATTGCCCGAGGCCACCGGGACAGCAACCGGAAGCAACGGCGGCTGCCCCCCCAAGGGAGGACGGGCGGCGCGGAGCCACTCCAGGCTGTCTTTGTCGCCTGCGGGGACTCGACTGCGCGAGTCGAGCAAGGGCACGTCGCCCTCGCCGCGGCCGGTGCGAGCCGCCGTCCCGCGAAACAGCGGCCAGTCGGTGGTGCGGTCGTGCTCAACGACCGGTAGCGCAAGCCCGCGCCGCAGCTCATCCACGGGATAAACTTTCCCGCCGAGTTGCAGTCCCGCGGTGCCGACGCGGCGTGACAGCGCATTCCACGCCTGTTGCTCGCGCTCTGTGTCGCCGGTTCCCCGGTAGGCGAGGGCCGTCTCGAACAGGGTGAGCGGCGGGAGATGGTCGGGCGCCGACTGCTGATTCAAACGCTGGAAGCAGACGGCCGCGAGATCGAAGCGTCCGCGGTCGAGGTGCAGCGAGCCGAGCAAGGTCAGAGCATCGGCCCCGGCGCTCGTGTGTCGATAGCGGCGGACGAGGTCGTCGAGCGCGGCCAGGTCATTATGCTGGCGAGCGTCGAGAAATATTTTTCGGGCGATGCCGTTGAACGACACCTCGTACACTTTCTTGGCGTCATCGGGAAGAGCGGCGACGAGGCGCTCGGCCTCGGCGCGGGTGCTGGCCCAGCGCTCGGCGGGTTTTCCGCTCCCATCTGTAGTGGGTCTGCGGAAGAACGAATCTTCGCGGGCGTCGAGGACGGTCTGGAGCAGCTTGACGGTCTGGTCCCAATCGCCGGTCTTGATGTAATCGCGGGCGGCATCGAGCTTGTTGCGCAGCGTCGGATCGACCGGAAAAGAGATCACGTCGGCCGGCTGTAACGGCGGACTCGGCATCGGGACGGGTACGGCCGGTGGCGGCAGCAAGGGATCCCGAGGCGGCGGCGGTTTATCTGCTGAGGCAAGGGTGGAAAAGCCCACTACGGCCGTCAGGAACCAAGGGAACTTCCACGATCGGTGCCTATCTGACGACATCGCGTTGCTCCGGGTGATTCGTGTCCGACAGGTGCGGCCGTTCGACAGTCGTCGGCAAGGGTCCATTATGTCCGTGGGAGCGCGAAAGGGCAAAGGTGATTGGGCCGGTCGCGAATCAGCTACGATTTCGGCGCGCGTCCGGCGGTCACGAAAGGGTAGCCTTTCACGAGCCGCGACCGTCAGGGAGCGCTGGTCCCAACGCTCCCTGACGGTCGCGGCTCGTGCGTGTTTTGGCCAGGGTAATAGGATGAGGCAGTTGAAGGGGTCGGCCTGGTAAGGCCGACGACCGGCGCACACGATCAAGCAGGAGACGCACATGGCGGAGCGCGACTACTCGCCGCATCAAGATAAGATCATCAAGCGCTATTACAACAACCTCGACACGATCGCCATGCAGCACTTGGCGGAGCAGGTCGGCGAGTTATACCTGAGCGAGGGCAAGAAACGTCAGCGCGTCTGGGATAAAATCGCGAGCGATCTGAAGAAACTGGGTCTCAAAGATGCCCGTATCGAGCACCTGCGCAACCAGGACAACCCCGTACTGCTCGCGGAAGTGGTGAAGGAATTGCAGGCGAAGAAGTGATGGTCCCGCTTCAAGCCGCCTCACGGTCCAAGCGCAGAATGATGCCGCGCGTCGAGGCGCGAATGAACGCTACCATTTCGGCGACCTCGGGTACTTGGCCCAGTTCCGCGTCGATGCGCTTCAGCGCTTCCGGCACTGAATAGCCGTCGCGATACAACACATGAAACGCCCGGCGCACGGCGTCGATGTTGGCCGTCGGAATGCCCGAGCGACGCATGCCCACGACGTTGACGCCGACGACGACGTTGATGCGCTGCTGGATGATGAACGGCGGAATGTCCTTCGTGCTGCCGGAGCAACCGCTGAGAAGGCCGAGCCTGCCCACACGCACGAACTGATGCACGGCACTGTTGCCCGACATGAGGACGTTGTCCTCCAGCACGGAGTGGCCGCCCATCAGGGAACCGTTTGCCAGGACGCAGTTATTGCCGACCACGCAGTCGTGGGCGACGTGAGCGTTGGCCATGAAGAAATTGTGGTTGCCGATGCGTGTCGTCCAGGTGGCCGTCGTGCCGCGATGGATCGTGACCCCCTCGCGAAAGATATTGTTGTCGCCGATTTCAACGCGCGTCGCCTCGCCGCCGTACTTGATGTGCTGCGGCTGCTCGCCGAGAACGGCGTGGCCGTAGACCTGATTGTGACAGCCCATTGTCAACGGGCCAAACAGGTGTGCCCCGGGGCGCACGACGCAACCCATCCCAATGCGAACTGGCCCCTCGATGACCGCGTAGGCGCCGACCTGCACGTCGTCGGCAAGCTCGGCCTCGGGCGAGATGACTGCGCTCGGATGAATCCGGGCGATTTGTGCAGCAGGCATAACGGCACCCGTCTCGGGAAGCTCGGTACGAATACGATTCAGGCGAGGCGGATGCAAAGCAAGTTGGCGATCAATCCTGAAGGAATCTATAAGGCATTTCGACGGTTTGATGCCAGACCAATTTCGCGCAACGAGGACCGACATTTTACCCCGCCGACCCCGCCGCGCTATCCGCCCCGGAGTGCCGACGCCACGGCCTCCGCGGCGGCGGTCAACGTCGCTGCTTCGTGGTTCGCGTGGACAGTGACGCGCAGCCGTGCCGTCCCCGCGGGAACCGTCGGCGGTCGGATGGCACGGATGTCGTAACCCTGCCCCTGTAACCGCTCGGCGACGCGAACAGCGCGGGAATCCTCGCCGACAAGGACCGGCACGATGTAATCGCTGCCGGGGGATTCCACTCCGCATTGAGCCAGCGCCGTGCGAAAAATAGCCGTATTCTCCCGCAGAGCGCGCCGGCCGTCGTCGTCTCTCTCCGCCCGCCGGAGCGCATCCAGCCACCACGGTCCCAGCGCCGCCGCCGGCGCCGTCGTAAAGATCAGGTGTCGGCACCGGTTGACGAGGTACTCCTTGAGCCGAGCAGTGCCGCACAGGTAGGCGCCCGGCACTCCCAGCGCTTTGCCGCCGGTGTGAACGGTCGCCAGCACCTTGCCGCGCAGTCCCAGCTCGTCCACGCGCCCGGAACCCGTCGGGCCAAAGCAACCCGTCGCATGGGCCTCGTCAACGATCAAATGGGCGCCATAGCGCTCGGCAAGGAACACCATCTCCGACAGCGGAGAGCGGTCGCCGTCCATACCAAAGAGCGATTCGGTAACGAGGAACAGCTCTTGCGATGAGATTCGCCGGGAAGCCTCGGAGCGGAGGCCGTCTTCGAGTTGATTGAGGTCGTTATGCCGATAGACGAAGCGTCGAGGACGGACGAGGCGCAGGCCGTCGATGATCGAGGCGTGGTTGTATTCGTCTGAGGCGACCCAGTCGCCGGAGTCGATAACGGTGGAGAGCAACCCTTCGTTGGCCGTGTAGCCGCTCGTCATCATCAGGGCGGCCTCAGCGCCGTGCCAGCGAGCGAGCGCCGCCTCGACTTCTTCCCAAACCACGTCGCCGCGCAGCAAGCGCGACGCCATGCCGCTGCGTGAGAGAAGATCGGCAGCGGTGTGGTAAGCACCGCGACCCGAACCGTAGCCGAGGTAATCGTTGGAGGTGAGGTCGATGCCGCGCGGCAAGGCGAGGCTGCGATGGCGGCCTTCCTCGCGCAGACTTTGCAGTACGGCGTTCCAGCGTTCGTGAAGACTCATGGCGTGATCGAAAGCGGCAGGGCAACTCTCGGCTGCTCGCATTCCGCACTCCGCACTCCGCACTCCGCACTGACAGGCAGTCCCATCGCGCGGAAGAGTTCGTCATCCGCGTCGGCTGCCGGGTTGGGTGCGGTCAGCAACTTGTCGCCGAAGAAGATCGAATCGGCCCCCGCCAGGAAGCAGAGAACCTGAAGCTCGCGGCTCATGCGGTCGCGGCCGGCGCTGAGGCGGACGCGGGCCGTCGGAAAGGCGATGCGCGCCGTCGCGATGAGGCGAACGATGTCAATCGCATCGACCGCGGGCGCCGCGGCCAGCGGTGTACCGCGCACCGGCATCAGGCAATTGATCGGCACGCTCTCGGGCTGCGGTTCGAGATGCGCCAGTTCCGAGAGAAGCATCAGGCGATCGTCCTCCGTCTCGCCCATGCCGACGATGCCGCCGCAGCA
>JBBQPD010000230.1:0-7962 GCA_038331535.1 Gemmatales bacterium
GCCGCGCACGGCGAGGTACCAGCCCTCGCCCTCTTTCCACGAGAATGCCAGGCCAACAAGTTGCGCTCGCAGTGGCTCCAACCCCGTCGTTTCCAGGTCGATCGCGAAGCGCTTCTGTTGCTGGAGTTGTTGAACAAACGCGTCAAACTTCTCGGCCGTCTCGACCAGACGATAATCGCCCTTCCAGCCTTCGCCGACCTTCGTGTACTCGTCGGGAGCGGAAACTTCGACGGGATCGGCGCTCTCCTTTGCCTCGATTGCATTGGCGCCGAACTTGAAATCGAGTTCCGGCCGGTCGTCGAACAGTGTCCGCTGATGCGGCGAGCTAACCGCGTCGGCGTTTCGGACCTGTTCCGCCAGGCTGCGGAAGCCGAACTCCTTGAACAAGTCAAGAAGACGCGACACCTCGAGCGGCCGGCTGCGCCACGCTTCCCAGTGGTATTCGACCGGCACGTCGGTGACGAGTCGGACCAGCTGGCGCGTCAGACCGACCTTGTCGCGCGCGGCCCGCAGGTTTTCCTTTCGCTTGGCCCCGGAGATGTCGTCGATGTGGGCGAGGATATTTTCGAGCGTCCCGTACTCTTGCAACAGGACCGCGGCCGTCTTCTCGCCGATACCGGGGACGCCGGGGATGTTATCCACCGAATCGCCGACCAGCGTCTGAAAATCGATTACCTGCTCTGGCTTGATGCCCCAGTCGGCAGCCAGTTCATCCGGCCCGAATTCGAGATGCTTGCGCAGGTTGTACAACTTGACGCGCTCGCCGAGCAGCTGCCGGCAGTCTTTATCCGCGGTGCAGAGACGAACCTCCAGCCCGCGCGCGGCGGCGGCCACGGCGACGGTCGCCATCACGTCGTCGGCCTCGAAGCGCGGGTTTGATAACAGCGGCAAGCCGAACGCCTCGACGACTCTCCAGATGTGCGGTAGCTGGAGTTGCAGGTCGTCCGGCATCGCCGAGCGATGGGCCTTGTAATCGACATAGAGGTCCGAGCGAAACGTCGGCTCCGGCAAATCGCAGACACAAACCAGATAGTCCGGCCGCAGACTACGGAGGTAGAGCAGGTCGCGGGCGAAGCCGTGGATCGCATTGGTCGGCAGGCCGGACGGACTGGTCATGGACGCGCCGGCCCCGGCACGCGCGGTGGCGTGAAAGACCTGAAAGATGAGCGAATGCGCATCGATCAGGTAAATCCGTTCGGTGGCGGCGCCGGAGGGCATAACGACACGGAATCCAGAACGAGGAAGGAAGGCTGCCCAGCAGGGAGCGCACGGCTCAGGGAATCCTTCCGGAATCGCGAACAGGACCAAATATCCAACCGACTGGCCCGACGAACGGGGCCGAGAGCGGTTCGGAGGGACTGACACCGCGTCTACGTGATGTCGGGCGCGGTAATCCAGTGTTCAATTTCCCGTCGAGGAATCAGGAATCACGGGCCGATCCGGAATCGAGTCGCAAATGGACGGGTGAAGCCTGGAACGGGACATGAGCGGTCGCGCGGGATCATCCGAACTATTATCTCTATTCGAGTGTAAAGTCGGGCAACAACACTGTCAAGGGCAGAACGCCGCTTGCGGCTTAGAGTCTGTCCCAGAAGTAGGATTTACGAGCCGCGACCGTTAGGGAGCGTTAGAGGTACGCCGCGAAAAGCGCTCCCTAACGGTCGCGGCTCGTAGATAAAGACCCCTTCTGGGACAGACTCTCAGCTTCGGAGGACCGCGAAGCCGCAAGCGGCAACAGCGTTTACGGCCCTGTTTGCATGGCCTCGAGCAGCGCCGGGTGCAGAGGGCCGTTGCTCGCCAGACCGTCCGGAGTGAACGGGTTGAACGGAGTGCCATCGGTGTTTGACGTTTGCCCGCCCGCTTCGGTCACCAGCACCATGCCGCCGGCCACATCCCAGACGTGGTTGTCGAACGCCCAGTAACCGTCGAACCGGCCGGCCGCGAGGTAGGCCATATTCAGGGCCGTCGATCCGGTTCGGCGAATCGACTGCGCATGAAAAGAGAAATAACGCCACCAATCGAGAGAGCGTTCCTGGCCGCGCAGGTCGGGCGGGAAACCGGTGGCGAGCAAAGCGTCTCCCAGTCGCGCCGTGGAAGTCGTGTGCAGCCGCTTGCCGTTGAGGAAGGCTCCTTGCCCTTTGGCCGCGGAGAACAACTCCTGTTGCCGCGGATCGAGCACCACGCCGACGACCATTTCACCGCCGAACCAGAGTCCGATGGAGACGCAGTACATCGGGAAGTCGTGCGCGTAATTGGTGGTGCCGTCGAGCGGATCGACGATCCAGGTCGGCGGGGCGTCATCGCCCAGGCGCGCCTCGGAGCCGGCTCCTTCCTCGCCGAGGAAATCGTGATGCGGGAAGCGCTCGGCGAGGTACTCGCGGACGGCCTTCTGCGAGCCGAGGTCGGCGTCGGTCACGAGGTCGCAACGCCCCTTTTCTTTCACCTGGAAGCGGCCGCGCCAGTCCTCCAGAACAGCGGCACCCCGCCGGGCGGCCTCACAGGCGGCGGCGAGATACTCGGTCAGCGCGTCGGTCGCCATGAAGGTCGATTCCGGGAAGGAGCGTGGGGCGACGAATAGCGTCAACGTATGCATCGACTGGCCAGACGCACAACGACTGAGAAGCGTTCACGGCTTCAGAACGCGGAGAACCTTCAGGTGTTCGTCGCACAACTGCATTTCGACCGGTGTCCCCTTGAAGACGTTTGCGGAAATCGCCTTACCGGTCTGCCGCAGGCCTTCCAGGGTGTCCGCATCGTCCTGCAACTCTTTTCTGATGACCATGTGGACTTCAATCACGTCCGGGTGCCGAACGAGCGTGAAGGTGACCGCCGCATTCTGCAACTCACCGGCGAGGAATTTGGCCATGCGCTCAGCGTCCGCTTTACGGTCCGGCGAGGAGAAAAAGACTTCAACCTTCCCTTCCACGACTCCGTAACGCACATCGTCGCGCGGCGGAACGACTTTGATGGTGTTCAGGCGCTCGTCGCAAGCGTGCAGCTCGACCGGGGCGCCGGCAAACACGTCGCGCGAGACGCGAGCGGCGTCAAACGCCAGGTCTTGCAGCGCTTCGTTGTTGTTCTGAAACTCCTTTTTGACCACCATGCGGAACTGGTAACTATCGCCTTTCTTGGTGAGTTGCACGCTCCGGCGATCCCCTGGGCCTGCCCACAATTTGGTCAGATAGGCGGCCAGGCGCTCGGCCTCGGCCTTCGTGGCCCCGTCCTTGTAATAGACCTCAATGTTGGCGTTTTCGACTTTGGGCCCGTAGCCGCAGCCGCTTACGCAGGGAAGGAGCAGGGCGACGGCGAGAATACCGCGACGCGAAAAGGGTCCGGGCATGCGAAGAATCTCCATGATCGAGAAGCTGTTGGAAAAATGATTGTATGCGAGGAAGGTGTCGGTTGCAATTCCCTCGCCGTAAGCCGTCATGCGGCAAGCGCGGAGGCAAGCGCCCAGGCCGTTGTCCGCGAGAGTCGGTGGCGAAGCTGGCTAGCGATCGAGGGATCACGCCAGACGTGGCGAAAGAAGTCGTCGCAGCCGTTCTCGGCGTACCAACCCGCCATGTAAGACCACGAATATTCCTTGGCTCCGCCAGGTGGAGGATCGGGACGAGTCGAGAGCCAGTGGTGAACCGCAGGGGCACGGTCGGGATACGCCGCCACGATGGAAGCGCAGAGCAGGCGCTCAAGCGACTGTTGCCCCGGCAAGCCTTCAGCCACCGGATCGGACGTTTCCCAACGGATGAGAGAGACGAGCGTGGCGCCTGCGTCCAGCGCGATTTCGTCATTCGCTACGAGAGAGGCCGCCGGGTCAAAACGGCGCATTTCCGCCAACACGTCGTCGCGCGACAGTCCGGGTGCGACGGAGGTTGTCGATCCGGCCGGAAAGTCCGAGTCGATATTGAGGACCAACCGTTTCAGGGGTTGGGTCGTTCGCCCTCTCAACAGGCGGCGAGCTTCTGGCAAGACAATCTGTTTGCCGCGACAGGGAACCACTCGAAGGAATTGACCGGTTTTCGAGTCGTAACCGTACTGTCCCCCTCGAATGGGTTTGCCCCAGGGATCCTTCTGCTGTCCTCCTGGAGCGTTCGGCTGGTAGCGTGCGCTCGAACACCCCAGATGCGCGAGCCAGCCATCCCAGAAGGCGCGGTCGTGATAGCCTTCACAGAGAACCACCGATTCATTCATCGAAGATCATCCATGATTTCGCCGCGGGCGAGCGCGACATCGGCGCCGTCGAAGCGGGAGGATCGCAACAAACCGTCGTCGAGTCGCAGTCGATAGACAGAGAGTAGCTCTTTGTCCCTGAGAACCGACAACTGCGAGAGCAGCGCGTCGATCAATTCCAAACTATGTGTCGTGAGGATGACCTGAACCTTGCGGCGCACGGCAGCAACAATGGCGCGAGCGCACTGGAGGATGGCGGCGGGATGAAGGTGGGTTTCGGGTTCTTCAAGTAGTACAATACCGACCGGGCTTGTTGCGAGTTGGAACCCGAGACGCACCAGTAAGTGAATCCCATCGCCGGCTAATGTCACGGGAACTGCACGGTCGGAGAATACCAAGTAGAGGACCGGCTTACCCTTTTCCGACAGAATCTCAGCGTGCCGCAATCCGGGAACGAGAGTGCCGAGCAGCATCAACGATTCATCCCGCCGGCCTTGTTGAACGAGTGCGGAAAACAATTCGTCCAAAGGCGGAATCTGTTTTTCATTTGGACTGACGCACAGCAAATCAGAGACTCCGGGAAGTGCGCGCAGGCTAACGTTGCTTATGGAGTAACTTCCAGATTCGCTGCGGGTCATTTCGTCTGTGAACTTTACACTCCCTAGTTCATCCTCCTGTTTCCCCTCAAAACAAATCTTGGAGTCACCTCTCAATGCGAAGTTGACAATTCTGTGTGTTCCTTTTTCCGCATCTATCCGTACTGCCGTTATTCCGACTCGTCCCATCTTCCAAAATAACCAGTTCAGCGCGAAGTCGTTTCCTGCACGACGAGGAACTGAACCCGTGCCGCCTACGTCTGGAAACGCGCCAGTGTGCAACCCGAAGTCATTTCCTTCCCGACGAAGTATGGCATTCCTGATTCCAAGCGCTGGTTGCTGTGAAGCACCGATCTCTATAGCTTCGAGAATCGTACTCTTCCCCGACCCGTTCGGACCCACCAGCACGACGAGCGGTGTCAAGTCGCGGAGTTCTCCTTCGCGGATGCCTCTAAGCCCCTTGATTACTAGCGCCGTGAGCATCGCCAAACTCCACGCCGTGGACTCCTCCTCGATTCGCAATCACGCGAAGAGTCTGTCCCCTCTTGGGGTTTTTTACGAGCCGCGACCGTCAGGGAGCGCTGTTCGCGGCGTCGCGCTACCGCTCCCTAACGGTCGCGGCTCGTAAATCCTACTTCTGGGACAGCCTCTTATAGTCCACCTTCGATCTGGATGCGCCGCAAGGCGGACTGGTTCGGATACTGACCGGCCAATGTCAACACTTGTCGCTCCAACAGTCGTTCCACCGCGTTGAAGCCGAGGATACGAGCCGTTACAGACCCAATTATCGTCAACGGCTCGATCCGATAATTGACCAACACAAAATGGTCGGACCACCGATCGGTACGCGGGTTGAAAAAGCGGCAGAACTCTCCCGTCTCATGATGGATCGAACCGACATCGCTTCCTTTCGCCAAGTTGCAGAAGGTGCAGGCGAGAGCGAGATTAGCCGCATTCGTCGGCCCACCGTGTTTCTCGCTAATTACACGATCGATCTGGCATCCGTATCCGGAGTCCTCCTCGGCGATCAGGCAGTATTCGCACAGCCCGTCCGCTCGTGAAACAACGATCCGCCGCAGTTCCGCGGCGATATGCGTGACCGACATATCACTCGCCTCTGGCGAGGCGGAGGTGGGCGCGAGCCTTGGCCAGCCGAAGTAGATGCTCAACCTGCAAATAGTGATTCAACTCGGATGTCTCTTCTGCCGAAAGTCCTGTCGTTTTGCCGCGATGAATCAGATCCTCTACGCGATCCTTTGCTGCCTGCGATGGTTGAAAGGCGATCAGGCTTGCCGGCGCGACCGCTCCCGCGATGAAATCAACGAACTCTTCATAGACCACAGCCATGACAGAACCTCGGAGGAGCCTCGATCCTGATGGTGAACATCCTTATTGTAAGTCTTCCTCTCTCACGTCTCCACCTCATACGCCAGGTTCGACGACAGCCAGCGCTCAACCACCGCTCGTGCCATTCCCTTGCGACTCGCGTAATTCTCGATCTGATCGCGCGTCACCAGATCGACGGCGAAGTAGCTCGACTCCGGGTGCGCGAAGTACATGCCGCTCACCGAGGCGGCCGGCAGCATCGCGAACGACTCGGTCAACTGAATGCCCGTCGCCGCCTCCACGTCCAGCAGGGTCCACAGCTTCGTCTTCTCCGTATGGTCGGGGCAGGACGGATAACCAGCCGCCGGGCGGATGCCGCGATACTTCTCGGCGATCATGTCGGCCTTGCTCAAGCCTTCGTCGCGGCCGTAACCCCAGTCGCGCCGGGCGCGTTCGTGCAGCAGTTCGGCGAACGCTTCGGCCAGGCGATCGGCCAGCGCCTCGGCCATGATCGCGTTGTAATCGTCGCCCTTCGCTTTGAAGCCTTGCACCAGTTCCGTCATGCCGATACCCGTGGTCACCGCGAAGGCGCCGAGGTAATCGGGCCGGCCGCTGTCCTTCGGCGCGAGGAAGTCCGCCATGCTGCGGAACGTCGTCTGTCCCTCGCGCTCCCACTGCTGCCGTAGCATCGGGAAGCGGCAGCGCTCGGCCGTGCGCTCCTCGTCGGTCCAGACGACGATGTCGTCGCCGTCGGTGTTCGCCGGGAAGAAGCCGTAGACGCCGTGCGCCGTCAGTAACTTCTCAGCGAGGATGCGTTTCAGTAGCCCCTGAGCATCGTCGAACAGCTTCTTCGCCTCGGCGCCGGCCTTCGGATCGGTCAGAATCTGCGGATACTTGCCCGGCATCTCCCAGGTCATGAAGAACGGCGACCAGTCGATGTACGGCACGATCTCGGCCAGCGGAAACTCGCGCAGCGATTTGGCGCCGAGAAACGACGGCTTGGCGATCTCGGACTTCTGCCAGTCGATCGTGAAGCGCCGCTTCAACGCCTCGGCGTAGGGCACGAGCTTGCGCTCGCGCCGCTTGGCGAAGGCTTCGCGCTCCTTCTTCTGCATGACGCGATTATCGGCGTCGAGCTGGTCGCGCGATTCCTGGCGCGTCAGCTTTTCCACCACCGGCACGCTGCGCGAGGCGTCCTTGACGTGAACGACCGGGCCGTGATAGGCCGGGGCGATCTTGACGGCGGTGTGCTTGGCGCTCGTCGTCGCGCCGCCGATCAGCAGCGGCATGGTAAAACCTTCGCGCTGCATCTCGCGAGCCACATGGGTCATCTCGTCCAGCGACGGCGTGATGAGGCCCGACAGGCCGATCATGTCCACGCCTTGCTTCTTCGCTTCGCTGAGGATTTTCTCGCACGGCACCATCACGCCGAGGTCGATCACCTCGAAGTCGTTGCACGCCAGCACCACGCCGACGATGTTCTTGCCGATGTCGTGAACGTCGCCCTTGACCGTGGCCATCAGCAGCTTGCCGCGCGAGCGGTGGACGCCGCCGGCCTTTTCCTTCTCCGCTTGCATGTACGGCAGCAGGTGCGCCACCGCCTTTTTCATCACGCGCGCGCTGCGCACCACTTGCGGCAGGAACATCTTGCCGGCGCCGAACAGGTCGCCGACGACGTTCATGCCATCCATGAGCGGTCCTTCGATCACCTGCAAGGGCCGCTCGAATTGCAGACGCGCCTCCTCCACGTCTTGCTCGATGTGGTCGGCGATGCCGGCGACCAGGGCGTGTTTGAGACGCTCCGCGACCGAAGCCGAGCGCCAGGCCAGGGCGTCGGCGTTCGCCTTCGGATCGCGGCTCGCGGTCGCTTCCT
>JBBQPD010000231.1:0-7938 GCA_038331535.1 Gemmatales bacterium
ACCCTTCTTGTTGCTCAGACGTTCCAGCGCCTGGATCAGCCGTTGGTCCTTCGGCGCCAGCTTTTTCGCGTTTTCCAGATACGTTGCCGCTTCTTGCAGCTGGCCGGACTCCAGTAGGGCTTCTCCCAGTCCGAGTTGAAGGTCGAAGTCCGCAGGTTGGCGTTCAACTCCACTCCGCAAAGGGGCGACAGCCGCGCCCGGTTCACCCAGGTTTTTCAGGGCCATTCCCCAGAAGTAATAGGCCAGGGCGAGGTCCGGTTGCAACTCCGCCGCCCGGCGGGCCTGTTCGACGGCCTCACGGAATTCCTCGTTCACCTGACGGGATTCCGGCGACCTCTCCCGATCGATCATCGCTTTGGCATAGAGAGACATCGCGAGAGCGTTGTGCGGTTCCGCGCTTTCGGGATAAGCTTCGACGCCCTGGCGCAGCAGCGGCAAACCGCGGTCGTAATCTCCAGCGCGACAAAAGCTGATGCCGGCGCCGACATAACCCCGCTGCGAGGGTCGAACCTTCAAGTCCTCGAGATAGACGTTAGCAGCCTCCGCAAAGCGATTCTGCTGCTCGTACAGGGTAGCCCCCCGGTGACGCCTCCGGCGGCCGACCAACAGCTGGGAGACCGAATCGGCGAGCGGATCGGGCCACGGGGTATCATCGGGGAGGCCGGCAAGCTCTTTCGCGTATTCGTCGGCCGCCATGCGGTCGCCTCGGGCACCAGCCAGAGAACCCAGCTGCACCGTCGCCTTTTTGCGCGCGCAGGGGCTGCGCCGGGCCGCCGTCAACAAGTCCGCAGCCGCGCGTTCTTCACCCCTGGCCTGGGCGATCAGTCCTAAGCCGAGAGCAGCGCGGAGGTCACCGGCGTCGATTCGCCGAGCTTCAAGAAACAACGCTTCGGCCTCGGCCAGCTCTCGACATTCCAGGAGAGACTCGGCCATGCGCATCCGCACGGCAGCCCGGTATTCGGGCCAACCATTGGCCGCCAACTCATAACTGCGGCGCAGCAACGGCAAGGCTTTATCGACCTCTTCCTTCTCCAGGGCGATCATTGCGCGGGCGTACGGCCAAATCGGCGAATTGGGCGCTCGACGGGCTGCCTCTTCCAGACAGCGGTCGCCCTCCAGACCGAATTCATTGGCGAGCAGTGTGAGCCCCAGATAGCCCCAGGCGTGGGCAGAATCCGGCTTGTCCAGGACCGCCTGTCGTGCCAGTCGGATCGCCCTGCTGACGTCGGGATCCGTTATGTCGGCAGGAAGGGGTGGATCGACACGCACCGGACGATGCAGCCACCACCAGGTGCCCCCCACGCCGCTGACCAGCACAACGAGAAGGACCAGGGCCGCCCAGAGCCTTCGGCCGGACCTGAAAAAGCTCGGCGGTCGCGACGGCTGAGTCGAGGTTCCACTTGAAGCGGACGGCCTGGGAACCGTGGTCGATTTTTGGGAGAGCTTTCGTCGCGTCATGGCGGGCTACCCTCGCCTTTCCGAACCTCGATCGTGCGGTCCGCCGGCCCGCCGACGAAAACTTCGCGTGCCCCATCTTCTGGCCAGGTCACGAGGATGGAATCAATCTGAGCCGCCTTTCCGAGACCGAAAAGAGCCAGGGGGGAGCTGCTGGAGAGGAAGCTCTGCGCGGGCTGGATCAGGCGCAACCATTCTTTGCCGCCGGCCCGAACACGCACTTCAGCGCCGTAAGCATCCCGCCGTCGTCGTGGGTCAATCACCCGCACTTTGAGCCAGTGCCCGCGGTCGGGGGCCACATTGCGAAACAGCCGGGCACGGACGTCGTTGGCGGTAACCAGCAGATCGGGCGCTCCGTCATCGTTGATGTCCGCGACAGCTAAACCGCGGGCGACGTTCCAAAAGTCGCAGAACGCCTTGTTCGCTGAGGACAGGTCGCGAAACTTGCCCGTGCCGTCGTTGGCGAAGAGTTGGTTCCGTTCGGCGTAAGGCTCCCAGAAGCCCAGGCCGGTGTCCCTGGCCGTGCCGCCCCGAATGACGCGGCCGTTGACGACGGCGAGGTCGAGAGCCCCGTCGAGATCGAAATCCGCCATGAGAGTGCCAAAGCCGGTGCCGCGCCACTGCGTGGTCGATAATCCGGATTCGACCGTCCGGTCGCGAAATCGGCCGCGCGGCCCCTGCTTCCAGAGCGTGTTCGTCTCGGTGCCGAGGTGGGTCACATACAGGTCCATCATGCCGTGGTTCTCGACGTCGCCGAACGCGACGCCCATGCCGGCGTACGCCTTCCCCATGGCCGTGAAGGCCACACCCCGGTTTACCGACTCCTCGGCGAACGTGCCGTCGTGGCGATTGATCCACAGGCGGTTCGGTTGGCCGTCATTGGCGACGAAGATGTCCGGCCAACCGTCTCCGTCGAAATCGGCACAGACGACACCGAGGCCCGGCCCCGGCACGCGCCCGATTCCCGAATTGAGGCTTACGTCCTTGAAGGCCACACGCGGCGCTGGCTTTCCACCCTGCGCCGACATCGGCCCGCGGTTGCGGAACAATTTACTGCACGCACCCTGGGCATCTTTCGGGCCGCAGAAATCCTTGCCCTGCGGCGTGGGACAATTGTGGGTCTTGTCATAAAGGATGTAGTTGACCACGATCAGGTCGAGCCAGCCGTCGCGATCGTAGTCAAAAAAGGCCGCGGACGTCCCCCAGAGCGGGTTGCTCAAGCCCGCCTCCTCGGTGACGTCCGTAAAGCGGCCGCCGCCCAGGTTCAGGAAGAGTTTGACACCGCCGAACTGGGTAATCAGGACATCCGGCAAGCCGTCGTTGTTGACGTCGGCGACGGCAACGCCCAGGTTGTAACCGGGCACATCCAACCCCGATCCTTCGGTCACGTCCTGCCACTTACCGCCGGGCAGTTGCTTGTAGAGGCGATTGACCGACTTCGACTCAGGACCGCCGCTTTGCAGCAGGTAGATGTAGAGCGTCCCGTCGTGCTCGTGAATGAACGCGCATCCGGAACCAATCAACTGAGGCATGAAGTAACTGCCGGTCGGGCCAGAATCGTGGAGGAAATTCAGTTCGGTCTCGTCGGTAACGTCCTTGAACCAGGCTCGACCGTCGGCTGTGTCCTGCGGAGGTGTCGGTTGATGACCGCGCAAGTGCCACCACCAACCGGCCGCCGCGCCGCCCGCCAGCACGACCAGCAAGGCGCTGATTATTGTCAGGCGTTTGCGGCTTCGCGCTCCCGAGGTAGGCACGGTTTCCGCCCCGGCCAGAGGTTGCTCGGACGGGAGAGAAGTAGAACTCATTTCGCGAACCTCAGCCTGACGCGCCTGCGAAAACGCAATATGGGTGACAATTGCTCTTGGTAGTGTACCTCGTGAGAAGGGCGGATTCCACGATGAAGGAGCCGCGCACGAAGTAAGCGGAATGAAGACAAGCCTTACCGTGGGCCAGAAGACTGTTGCGCGCCCGTCACGGCAACCGCCGCGCCGCCGTTTCCCCTTCGCGCAGCTCCCAGTAGCCGTTCACGTCAAGGTTCTCCCAGTGCTGCTCCTTGCCCCACGACCATTTCACTGTAAGGCGCTTGACCTTCTCCGACGTGCCCAGTCCAAACAGGATGCGTCGATCACCCGACGACAGATAACTACCGCCCCCTTTAGCGAAGCGCGTCAATCGGCGCGAGTTCCCCTCCATTACCACGGTCGAGCCCGCCACGTCGCGCTGGTCTTTCCCGACCAGCTTGACGCCCAGCCAGCGCGCCGGGTTGTCGGCCTTCGCCACGTTCCGCAACAAGACCGCAGGGCTGTTCGTGTTGCAGACGACCACGTCGGGCCAGCCGTCGTTGTTCAAGTCGCCGATCGCCACGCCGCGCCCGATGGCCGGGGTTGCAAAGAATGCCCCTCCCCGCGCGCTGTAGTCCTGAAAGAACCGGCGTCCGCGCAGGTCGATGTTGCGCAACAGCAGCGGCCGCTGTTTCACCGTGCTGCCGTTGGGATGGCGAACGACGTGTCCGTTGGCGATCACCAGATCCTCCCAGCCGTCGTTATCGACGTCGACGAAGGACGTCCCGAAACCGACATAATGCCGGCCCAGGGCGCCGAAGCCCGACGGCTGCGACTGGTAGGTGTAACTCTCCCTGCCGAGATTCTGATAGAGCGCGTGCAATTCTCCCTGAAAGTTGGTCACGAAAATCGATGGCCGGCCGCTGCCGTCGTAGTCGCCGACGTCCACCCCCATGCTGCCGTTGTAAACGCCGTGCTCGTCCACCGCCACGCCGGCAAGTTTCCCCTTGTCTTCCAGTTTGCCACCGCGGTTGAGGTACAGATGGTTGTCCGAAGCGTCGTTGGCCACGTAGATGCCGGGACGGCCGTCGCCGGTGAAGTCTGCCAGCACCACCCCGAGGCCGCAGCCATCCGCACGCAGATGCTGCTCGGCCGTCGCGTCGCGGAACGACTTACCATCGACGTTGCGGAATAGGGCATGGACCAGCGGCTTGAAGCGCTGCGGCGGACACACGTCGCGTTCCTTGCTCGTTCCAACGGCCGTACAGGTCGGGTTGTTCGCGAAGGACCAGTCGAGGTAGTGGCAGATGTAGAGGTCGGGAAAGCCGCTGCCGGTCAGGTCGGCGAAGCCCGCGCTGGTACACCAGGAGGTGTCGCGCAACCCCACCTTTTCGGTCACTTCGACGAAGCGCCGGCTGCCGTCGCGCGCCTCGTTATGGAAGAGTGCGATGCGGCCATAGCCGGTGACGAGCAGGTCGGGCCAGCCGTCGCGGTCGTAGTCCGCGACCGCGCAGCCGTGCGTGTAGAAGTCGATCTTGTCCAGCCCCACTTCCGCCGTCACGTCGCGAAACTTCCAGTCGCCCAGGTTTTTGTAGAGGCGGCAGGGATGACCCTTGATCTTCTCGCCGTCGAAGTAGCCGCCTCCGGTGAAGAACAGGTCGAGCAATCCGTCGCCGTCGTAATCGATCATGGCCACGCCGCCGCCGACCGATTCGAGGATCGTGAATTGATCGGACTCCTCGCCGTTGCGGTAGGTGAAATCGATCCCGGAGCCTGCGGTCACATCCCGGAACCAGGGCGGCCCGTCCGGCACTTCCGGCAGCGCGCCGAAGGACGATACCGGATCGGTGTTCCGCTCGGAGCTTGGCGTCTTGTGAGTCGCGGCCCAGAAGACGGCGACGCCGACAAGGCAAGCGAGAACGGCTCCGAGGCTGAGCCACATCCAGCGCTGGGAAGGCGTCGAGGCCGCCACGGGCGACGTGTTCGTTATGGTCATGAAACGTTCTCTGCGGGCTACTCGTCCTCATTCCTGAGGCGAGGTTGGGCCACCTTTACGTGTCTTCTCTTCCAACGCCTTGCTCAATTTGGCGTCGATTTCCTGGACAACATCCTGATAGTGTTTCGCCTCATCGAGTTGGCCTAACTGGCGTAGACAGTCCCCGAGGGCCAGGTTGACTTCCCGCAGTCCTGGTGCGAGCGCCAGGGCACGGCGTAGCCAGCGCTCCGCGTCCTGCGGGCGATTGAGATCCAGCGCGATCCTGCCGCGTTCGACGAGCGCGGAAACCATCTCGGGAGTAGATTCGAGGATCGCATCCAGTAATCGACCGGCCTCCTCGGGCTGTCCGAGGGTGCGGTGCAACCGGGCGGTCTGAAGCCGCACTTCCGGGTCGCCGGGACGGCGGCTACTCAGCCATTCCAGGTGCGGCGCCGCCTTGTTCGGCTCCGCGCGGAGGAGAACCTCTACCAGATGAATGCGAGCCTGCGCGTGTTCCGGCGCCAGTTCCACCGCGCGCTCAAAGTCCGCACGTGCTTGGGCAGAGTCCTGTGCGAATTCATTGGTCCTGCCGCGCCAGACCAGTCCCTGAGCCTGATCGAGCGGGCCGGGGTGATACGCCAGCCACAGGTCAATGGCCCAGCGCGCGCCGTTCAGGTTGAAGGCCCGCAAATTGCCTTCGATCATGACTTCGAATGCCAGCACCGCCTCCGGATCGTCGGGGTGGTCGGAGCAGAACCGCGCTAACGAACTGACGTCCGTCAGATCGCCTTGGTGGAGGCGGAGCAGTTGCCGTTCCGTGGCAACGGCCTCGGCGGCGGCCCCGTGTTTTTCAGCCTGCCGCAAGCGCCGCTGCGCTTCGTTGAAATCCCCGCGTCGCCGTGCCGTCTGCGCGGCGAGAAACAAGCCGTCCGAATTCGTGGGACAGACGGAGAGATAGTTTTCGAGGTGCGCGGACGCCTGCCAGTAGTCGTAGCGCTCGAGGGCTTTACCTGCGGCATCGTACTCGCGGCTGGCCCAGACACGCCTGCCGATGGGATACGCCGAAAGACCGAGGAGCAGTACGAGCACGACGACGAGAGAAATACGAACTCGTCTGTCGCGTAGTCGCAGCATGGTGAGTGATTCCCGCAGTGCGGGGAAGTCTTGAGCGTGTTTCACGAGCCGCGACCGTCAGAGAGCGTTCCCCACGCTCCCTGACGGTCGCGGCTCGTGAGACGAATGTATCAAATCTCCGAGTACGGCGCCGGAATCAACAGCTTGTTGGTGATGCGCGAGACGATCTCCTTGTCCGCGTACTCGGGGATGGCCCGCAGTTTCTTCCACTCGGCATCGTCTCGAAACTTTGTCCAGGCGGCTTCGCGGCCGGCATCGTCGGGGAACACGAGCAAATAGGTGAGGTTCGGTAGCGCCGAGCCGAGGATCGTTTCGGCGAAGAAAACCGGCGTCAACCCGACACGACGAAAGATGGCGATCTCGCCCTTGTTGAACATCTCGATCTTCTTTTTCCCGGCCCGCTCATTGTGGCTTTCGTAGACGCGCAGGTTCAGCAAGCGCGGTTTGGACACGTCGGGCTTCACCAGCGTGGGCATACCCGCAAAGGGAATCATCAGCGAGCTGTCGATGCGCGAATAAACCGGATCGCTCGCCGGAGCGTTGAGATAGTCCGCGGCCGCTTGGCGATACTCCTCGTCGTCGGCGAGGCGGGTCGAGAGGCCGGCAAACTTGTCTGCCGTGGAATGCACGATTAAGACGTGGACCTTGATCGGGTCGTCGCTCCCCTTCTCCATGAAGACGCCCACGGGGCCGACACCGAGTCGCTTGAGACCTGGGAGAAAGGCCTTGCGCAAATAGTCGTCGAGCAGCGGCCGCTTTCCGGCTTTCAGCGTGTAAACCCGTAGTTCGTACAACTCACCCGGCGTCGGCTCGGCGCCAGGGGCGGCGGCGGCGGTGCCAAGAACGGCGAGTGACGACTGGAGGAAGGATCGACGTTTCATGAATGAATCCGGAGTGATGACGGGTCCGAGGATAGCACATCCGTAGAACGATGCCGCGACCAGAGACTAAACCTCTTGAAGCGAGGTTGCAACGATATTTTCGCACTCCAAGCGCCGGCGCTTTGCATTCGCTCAACAACATTTTGCAACGGTCGCCGCCCGCCCACATTAAGAAGTCGTTCCCGCTATTGCGTTTCGCGCGTTCCCGCTTCGCGTCACGGATTGACAATCCGAGGGCGCGTACGAACCGACTCACGCACCAGCGCGAGGATGTCCTCGCGCTCCTTGCCGACCAGGGACAGACGAGGCGCGCGCACGGTTTCGGTTCCGTACCCGGTTTCCGCCGAGACCAGCTTGATGTACTGCACCAGTTTGACGTGCGTGTCGAGGTGCAAGAGCGGCGTGTACCATCGATATAACCGGAGTGCTTCCTCGTACTTGCCGGCGGTTGCGAGATCCCACAAGAGCCGATTCTCCTCAGGAAACGCATTAACCAGGCCTGACACCCAGCCGACGGCGCCGAGCAGCACGCTTTCGAGGACCAGGTCATCGACGCCGCAAAAGAGCAGGTAGCGCTCGCCGCAGCGGTTCTTCAGATCGGTGATGCGCCGAACATTTTCAGACGACTCCTTGATGGCCACGAAGCGCGGCTCATCGGCCAGTTCGGCGAACATATCCGGGGTAATGTCCACCCCATAAGACACGGGGTTAT
>JBBQPD010000232.1:0-7912 GCA_038331535.1 Gemmatales bacterium
AGGTGGGTTGGCAGTGGGTAGCACCGGATATGACGGCGGAGTTGAAGGCGGCCGTGCCGATAAAACCGCCTGTGACACAAAAGGCTGTAGCGTAACGAGATCAAGAAACGGGGGCAGCGCCACTTTCAGGGAATGCACCCCCCTACCTGAGGCTCCGAGATTCGACTCAGTGTCCCACCTTGCTATTTCACGCAAGCCATGCGGTGTTTGCGGCATTTGTGGAGTCGAGTTTGCATCAGGCAAACATCGCGGCAAGCTATTTCGATTCTCAGGGGAGCTAAGCGCTAGCGGACAAAACCCCTGCGCGACGCGCGGACACAAACCCGAAGCGCCAGCGAGGGAACAACTTATTCCTCGCTGCCGCTTCGGGCTTGTATGGTTTTGTCCGCTGGTTTTAAGCAGCCATCCATCTATTAGTTCCATTTTTCGTATGATGGTTTCTCTTGTGAGGAGAGCATACGGTGGGTTTGTCGTGGCCGACACCGAGGTTCATGAGTACCGATGTCCCGACTGTCGTTCCCGCTGTTATTAATGAGACTTCGGCGAACGCCTCCGGGCGCTCGCCGAAGTCTTGCGGCGAACTCAGCGCGCCGAACATATCATGTCATCAGGGGAAGACGCACCACAAGGGCGCAACCATGTCGCCGGGTAGTGAGAATCCGGAAACCGTCCTCATCGTCGATGATGAGGAATCGGTGCGCAAGACGTTTCGCGAGTGGCTCGACGGCGCCGGTTTCGGCTGTCGCGTCCTCGCTGCCGCCGATGCGGAATCAGCACTCGTTCAAGCCAACCAGCACGCCATCGACCTGGCCGTCCTCGACTGGAACCTCGGCGCCGGCACCGACGGTTTACAACTCCTTGAGGACTTGACGCATTTTAGCCCGGACATCGTCGCCATCATGGTGACGGGCTTCGCTCATCAGGCGACGCCGCTCCAGGCCATGCGCATGGGCGTGCGCGATTACCTCGACAAGAATCAGGACCTTAACCGCGAGACCTTTTTGCGCGCCGTGCGCCGCCAGCTCGAGCGCATCCGCCCGGCACGACAGGCGCGGCGTCTCCATCAGGCACTCGTCGATTTTCGGGCGGCCGTCGAAAAGATCTTGCCGCTCGTGCGCACGACGGCCGCGCTGAATGATCCGGTGCCGCTGCCGGAGGCGATCCGGAGCCTTATCCGTTTCGTGCTGAGCGCGACCGCTGCTGCCGCAGGCGTCCTGGTGGTTCGCGGTTACGACGGCAACCGCCGGCCGGCCGAAATCTACCGGGCTTACAACGACGAGGGCGACCTGATCGGCGCCGAACTCGCGTCCTTCGCCCGCTCGGTGGCCGGCTCGGTGGTCAGCATGCAACAGCCATGCGTAATGGAAGGGCTAGACCAGGCCGCGGCCAGCGGCGCCGTGGAATTGCAGCCGTTCGAGCGCGGGCGTTCATCGCTCCTGGCTGTGCCGCTTAATGTGTCGGCCGTGTGGCAGGCGGTGCTGGAACTGTTCGACAAGCCGGGCGGCTTTACCGAGGCGGACCGGCAACTCGCGGCGACGGCGGCCGACTTCGGAGCCGAACTGCTGCGTCAAGCGCTGGCAGAACGGCAGACCAAGCAAATCTTGTTCGACGCTGTCGCCGCTGCCCTGGGCGATAGCGAGGCCGTGGTGCAGTCGATCGGCTCGCCCACGCCGGCGCGTCCGGACGACCCGCCGCCCGAAGCCGTCCTGGACCGCCTGCGCGCCGGCCTCTCCGACGGGGACGGCATCTCCGGGTCGGACGCGGTGCGACTGGCCGAGGCGGTGCGCGTGCTGGCACTGCGGCACGGGCCGCGGGCAGTGCAGTATTGCATCGACATGGCGGAGCGGCTGCGCGGCTTGCTTGACGGCGCCGCCGGCATGGAGGAGGCCCGCCCGTGAGCGAACCGCCTCCCGGCGTTGCCGATATCTTCACGGAGGTCTTTCGACTGCTGACGCCGGAGCGGCTGCTGCACGATCCGCGGGCCGACGGCGCAGGCGTCCGCGTCTGCGTTCTCGACAGCGGCATCGAGCGGCCGGTTCTGGAAGAGAAGTTGCGCCGACAGGGGCGTGAAATCCAGCCGATCGAGGGGGCCGTTTTCACCGCTGACCGGGCCGAGCCGCTACCCTATGAAGGCCGTCAGAGTTCGCCGCACGGCACCATCGTCGCCGACGTGGTGCTGACGCTCGCCCCCCGCGTCCGCCTCTTCTCCGCCGATGTTTTCGGACCGCAAGGCAGCTGCGAGGTCGAAGTCGTCATCCGCGCCATTCGCCACGCCGTCGACGTGTGGCACTGCCATGTCATCAACCTGTCTCTGGGCGTGCCGGAGCAGCGCCTTCAGCAATTGCCGCGGCGCCAGCAGCTTCAACGAGCCGTCGAGGAGGCCTATTACCGCGACGTGGTCGTCGTCGCCGCGGCACACAATGACCATCCGCTGACGGCAAGTTATCCCGCGGCGTTCGGCCCCTCGTTGCTGTCCGTGAACAAACGGTTGTTCGCCGACCCGCTGCGCGCCGCCTACGAGCCGCGCGACCGTATCGAGTTTTTGGCGCACGGTCGCGGCTATCTCGGCCCGTTCGCGCATGAGCCGGCGACGAGCTGGGCGGCGCCGCACCTGAGCGGCATCGTCGCACGGCTACTGTCGCTGCGGCCGTCGCTGAAGCCATTTGAGATAAAGACGCTCCTGTACTGGATGTTTCGCGGCGGTTAAACATTGTCGCTTGCGGCCTGGCGCCGCGCCGGTTGTAATGGTTTACGCTTCGCGCGAAACGTAAACGACTTTATCACGGGGATTCGTCATGCACCGACGCTTCGCACTCTGGGTCTGTCTCCTCGTCGTGACACCCATCACGGCGGCCGACGCCAAACGGGCGATGAAGGTCGAAGACCTCTTCCGCTTCAAGCGTGTCAGCGACCCGCAGATCAGTCCCGACGGCAAGACGGTCGCTTACGTCGTCGGCACCGTCGATCTCGCCGGCAACAAATCGTCGTCGTCCATCTGGCTCGCCGACGCCGACGGCAAAACGCCGCCTCGCCAACTTACCAGCACGACCAAGAAGGACCGCCACCCACGCTGGTAGCCCGACGGCAGCAAAATCCTCTTCGAGTCGAACCGCGGCGGCGACACGCAACTCTGGGTCATCGAACTCGGCGGCGGCGAGGCCCGGCAGTTCACCACGATCAGCAGCGAGGCCGGCAACGCCCTCTGGTCGCGCGACGGTAAGCAGATCGCCTTCGTCTCCGCCGTCTATCCCGAGTATTCGGAGAAGCCGTTCAAGGAGAGCGACGAGTTGAACAAGAAGAAGACGGAGGAAATCGCCAGTAGCCCCGTCAAGGCGAAGGTGTTCACGAAGCTCTTCTATCGCCACTGGGACAGCTGGGTCGAGGACAAGCGCCAGCACCTGTTTGTCATGCCGGCGACCGGCGGCGAGCCGAAAGACGTGACGCCCGGCGACCGCGATTCGTATCCGACCTCCGATACGTTCGAGACCGGCGACAACTACACTTTCAGCCCGGACGGCAAGTATCTCGTCTTCACCGCGGTGCCGGAGAAGGACGAGGCGTGGAGCACGAACTACGACATCTGTCGTGTTCCCGTCACCGGCGGCACGACGAAATGGGAGACGCTGACGAAGGATAACTCCGCCGCCGACAGCGGCCCGGTGTTCTCGCCCGGCGGCAAGAAGCTGGCCTACCGGGCGCAGCAGCGGACCGGCTTCGAGGCCGACAAGTGGGACGTGTACGTCGTGGACTGCAACGAAGACGGGTCGTTCGCCGGGAAGCCGAAGAATTTCACAGCGTCGTACGACCTGTCCGCCGACGAGTACGTTTGGCTCAAGAACGACGAAGTGTTGTTCGTGGCCGACCTCCACGGCGAAAAAGCGATCAGGACGATTTTGGCCTCAGGCGGGAGTACCCATGTTCCCTGGGGCGGGATGAGTACCTCTTTCTCGGTGAGCCATGCGGGGGATCGGATTGCGTTCGCCAGCGCCACCCTGAGCGGCCCGCCCGAAGTCGTAGCTGGCTTTCCCGGACACAAGCCAGGTGGGCTGAGCGTCATCAGTCACGCCAACGACCAACTCCTCGCCGAACTCGATCTCCCGCGGCCGGAAAGCGTGAAAATTCCAGTTGAAGGCGACGTTGAGATGCAGATGTGGATCCTCAAGCCGCCGGGCTTCGATCCCAAGAAGAAATGGCCCGTTGCGTTCCTCGTCCACGGCGGACCGCAGGGTGCATGGGAAGACGGCTGGTCTTTCCGCTGGAATGCCCAGCTATGGGCGGCTCAGGGTTATGTCGTCGCCCTGCCAAATCCGCGCGGCAGCACCGGTTTCGGCCAGAAGTACATCGACGAAATCACCGGCGACTGGGGCGGCAAGTGCTACCGCGATCTGATGAAGGCGGCGGATTACGTCGAAACGCTGCCCTATGTCGATAAGGAGCGCATCGGCTCGGCCGGGGCGTCGTTTGGCGGCTACATGAATATGTGGTTTGCCGTGAACACGCCGCGCTTCAAGTGCATCATCTCGCACTGCGGCGTCTGGAACTTCGAGAGCATGTACGCCACGACCGACGAAGTGTGGTTCGATGAATGGGAGCACGGCGGACCGCCGTGGGGCGGCAATCGTGAGTCCTATGAGAAGTATTCGCCGCACCGCTTCGCCGCCAACCTCGGCAAGTTCAAGACGCCGATGCTTCTCATCCAGAACGACCTCGATTTCCGCTGCCCGGTTGGACAGGGGTTCGAGCTGTTCACGGCGCTGCAGCGGCAGCGGGTGCCGTCGCGGTTTATCAATTTTCCCGATGAGGGACACTGGGTTTTGAAGCCGAAGAACAGCGAATACTGGCACAAGGAAGTGTTCGCGTGGTTGACGAAATATGTGCCGCCGGGCGGGAAATAACGAGGATTTGCCGCTTGCGGCTTAGCGGGAGCGACCGCTAAGCCGCAAGCGGCGATTGTCACGTCGCCACCGCGGCCACTGCCGCCACCTTCTCCACCACCTCCGGCGACGCCTCGCGCGTCCCCTTGCACTTCGGATACTTGGCGCACCCCAGGAAGACGCCGCGCCGACCCGGACGCACTTTCATCGGGCCGCCGCACTCCGGACACGTTTCCGTGACCTCGACAGCCGGCGCCGTCTTCTTCGGCGCCATCGGCATCAGGTCTTTCAACTTCTCCTTCATCTCCTCCGGCACCGGCTTGGTGCTGCGGCACTTCGGATAAGCGCTACAGCCGAGAAACGGGCCCCGCGGGCCCTTCTTGACGGTCATCGCCGCGCCGCACTTCTCGCACTTCAGGCCGGAATCGATCGGCTGCACCGGGTTGCCCTTGGCGTCCACGTCCTTGGCGTTCTTGCACTTCGGATAGCCGGTGCAGGCCAGGAACGGGCCGCGCCGGCCTTCGCGGATCACCATCGGTTTGCCGCACTTCTCGCAGACGTGATCCGTCGGCCGCGACGCCAGCACCGGCTTGCCCGACTCGTCGTAGTTCATCGTCGTCTTGCATTCGGGGTAGCCGCTGCACCCGAGGAACGGCCCGCTCTTGCCCATGCGCTTCAGCATCGGCTTCGTACAGGTCGGACACGGAATATCGGTCACTTCCGGTTCGGGGCGGGCCTCCTCGCCCTCGCGCGGCTTGATGTACTTGCAGCCGCCTTCCTTGAAGTTCGAGCAGCCGATGAACTCGCGGCCCGTCTTCTTGCTGAAATTGACGATCAACGGCTTGCCGCACGTCGGGCACATCTCGCCCGTCTCGACCGCGCGCTTCGTCGGCATTTTCTCTTCGGCCAGGTGCAGCGCCGCCGAGAACGGCACCCAGAATTCGTTCAGGACGTTCTGGTATTCCGCCTTCTTGGCCTCGATCAGGTCGAGTTCCTCTTCCATGTGGCTGGTGAATTTCAGGTCCATCACCGTCGCGAAGTGCTCTTTGAGCAGGTCGGTCACGATCTTGCCGATCTGCGTGGCGTAGAAACGGCGTTCCTTGACTTCGACGTAACCGCGGTCCTCCGATGTGATCTTGTTGATGATGCTGGCGTAGGTGCTGGGCCGGCCGATGCCTTCCTTTTCCAGCGCCTTGACCAGCGACGCCTCGTTGTAGCGCGGCGGCGGCTGCGTGTAGTGCTGGCTCGCCGTCAGGCCGAGTCGATCGAGCTTCTGCCCCTGCGTCAGTGCCGGCAGCGTGTTGTCGTCGTCCTTGCTCTGCGGCGCCAGCACACGACGGAAGCCGTCGAACTTCAGAATCTTGCCCTGCGTGCGGAAAAGTGCGGATTCGTTGGCGTTTCGCGCGAGGATTTCCACGTTCGTCACTGCGAACACCGCCGGCGTCATCTGGCTGGCGACGAAGCGGTTGAAGATCAGCGTGTACAGGCGCAATGGGTCGCCGTGCAGGCCGAGGCCGGCGACGCGCTCCGGCGTGTTGGTCATGTCGGTCGGCCGGATCGCCTCGTGTGCTTCCTGGGCGCTCTTGCCCGAGGCGAAGAAGTTCGGTTTCTCCGGCAGGTACGAACCGCCGTACTTCGTGTCGATGTAGCCGCGCACCGCCTGCAACGCCTCGTTGGAGACGCGCGTGCTGTCGGTACGCATGTAGGTGATGAGCGCCACCGAGCCTTCGCTGCCGAGATCGACGCCTTCGTACAGCTTCTGGGCGACCTGCATCGTTCGGCTGGCCGTGAAGCGCAGCCGCAGGTTGGCTTGCTGCTGAATCGTGCTGGTGATGAACGGCGGCGGCGCCTTCTCGGAGCGGTCCTTCTGCTCGATGCTGGTAATACTGTAGGCGGCCGTGTCGAGAACCGTCGCAACAGAGGTCGCGGTCGCCTCGTCGGCGGGGAAGGCGTACTTGCCTTCCATGTCCTTGACCTTCTGGCCGTTCCACTCGGCCATCTCGGCGAGGAAGGCGCCTTCCGGCAACTCTGGCTTCGGTTCGGCCGGAGCTTTCTCCCCATCCGCCTTATCCGCCTTGTCCTCAACCGGTTCGCCCTTCGTCTTCGCCTTGACGACGGCGAACGGCTTCGGCGCGATCTTCACTGTGCCTTCCGGCGACAGCAGCGCGGTCAGCTTCCAGTATTCGTCGGTTTTGAACGCCTCAATCTCGCGCTCGCGATCCACCACCAGGCGCAAGGCGACCGACTGAACGCGGCCCGCACTGGAGCGGCGGGCGACCTTCTTGCTCAGCAGGTTGCTCAGCGGGTAGCCCACGACGCGGTCGAGGATGCGCCGCGCCTCCTGGGCGTGGACGCGGTCCATGTCGATCTTGCCGGGTTGGGCCAGCGCTTTCTGCACCGCAGTCCGCGTGATCTCGTTGAACATGACGCGGAATGTGCGGTCCGGGTCGAGGCCAAGCTCGTCCTCGATGTGCCAGGCGATGGCCTCCCCCTCGCGGTCGGGGTCAGTCGCCAGAAAGATGCGGTTGGCCTTGCCGGCTTCGCGCTTCAACTCGGCGAGGATGTCCTTGGCCGTGCGCCGGCCGGGCTTGCCCTCCTCGCGCTCGGTGACGACGTAGGTGGGAATCCACCCTTCCTCAATATTGATGCCGGCGACGACCTCGCCCTTGCGGCGGCGCTTGGGCAGGTCGCGGACGTGGCCGTAGCTGGCCAGCACCTTGTAGGCGGAGCCGAGATATTTGTTGATCGTCTTCGCCTTGGCCGGCGACTCGACGATGACCAGGTCATGCTTACCGGCTCGCGGCGCACCGTCTCCGAGGGCCGGCGCGCCGGTCTTGCGGGCCGGAGTGGCTCGCGGCTTCTTCACCGTCTTCTTGGGGACGGCGGTCACGGCTGCCCCGTCTTCGGTCGTCGTCTGCTTCTTGCGTGGGGGCACGGAGGCCTCCTTGTTTGGGCGAAAAGATGTACGTCACGGTTTCGCGTCCAAGTTGATTCTAGGCAAGTCGGGGCGGCTCTCGTCAAGTTAGTCGCCGCTTGAG
>JBBQPD010000233.1:0-7908 GCA_038331535.1 Gemmatales bacterium
GGTGGGGGGGGGGGGGTGTTGCCCGGGATCGGCGTGCCGTCCCCCCCCCCCCCCCAAGCCGGCGATCACACCAAACTTTCCAGCAGGTACTTCAATTTGCGCACCTCCGGCTCCATCGCGAATGGCGCATCGGGGATGTCGCGGACGTCCACGGCCAGGGCGCGGTCGTAGTCGTGCCGTTCGAGCAGGGTGATGATCCGGCCGTATTCGATTTCACCCTGGCCGACGCGCACCTGGAACTGGTTGGCGCCGCGGCCGGTGTCGCGCAGGTGGGCGTGGCGCACGAACGGAAACACCTGATCGTAGCCCTTCGCCTGGAACGGGCCGGTGTGATAGTGGCTCGGGTCGAGCGTCAGGCCGAGGTTGGGGACTTGCTCGCACAACCACACCGCCGCGTCCGGATCCTCGGTCAGCGTGCCCGTGCGCGTGTCCACGGTCAGCAGTATGCCGTCCGCTTCGGCCAGGTCGTTGAGATGCGTCAGACGCTTGACCTCGGCAGCGCGGTCGCTGCCGGCGGGAGCGGCGGCGATCGAGACGAGCGGCACCATCGACAGGCGAGCCAGGCGCGAAATGGCCTTGAACTGAGTGATGTAGTCCTCGGCGGACGCGGCCGTGATCTCGACGGAAAAGGCACACGGCGTCAGGCCGGGGTTGTAGCGCAGTCGGGCCGCGGCGTGGGCCACGTCGGCGACGACCTCGGACGGTTTCAGCTGCCGGCCTCCTTCATGGATGGCCATGTCGAACTTGTTGAACTGCAATTCCTTGATGACGCCGAGGGTGTCTTCGAGCGAGCGACTGCCAAAGCAGAGTGTGGAACAAGCGACGTACACGGCACCCTCCTTGCAAGGACGCGCGGGCCAGTGCCTTCAGCCTGCCCCGCTGCGCCGGACTATACCCGCAGGGTGATTTCGGGGAAAGGCCAGCTGAAACGTGCGACGTGCGGCGTGCGGCGTGCGGCGTGCGGGAATTGTTAGTGCCGGTCGTTCGGTATCCGATCTGCTGCACGCCGCACGTCGCACGTCGCACGTCTCCGCCCCAATTCTCTAAATCCTCACGGCATTTCGATAGCTTGACCTGTTGAAAACGTCTATACTACGGCGGTAAGTGACGGCCGACCGAAAGCGCGACCAACTTGCCCGGCTCGCCTCTCCAACGGTACCGACCAAAAGAGAAGTGCAAACACTGGCTGCGCCGGCCTGCCCAGGTGAGTGCTGCCACCCTACAGATCGCAATTGAGGGAGTCGATGACGCAACGGGAACGGCAAACCCCGGACGGTGGGGCGCAAGCGCCCTCTCGCCTTGCCGCCGAGTTCCCGGCGGCCAACGGGTCGGGGGGCTGCTGGGAAGACCTCGTGACTGAAATCCCGGCGGCCCGCCGCCAGGAATTGCTCGCCCTCGCCGACCGTCAAGGCCTCCTCTATGTCCACCAGCTCGGTCCCGTCTCACCCCGCCACCCCCTGTTCTCCGCCTTGCTGCATGGACAGGTAGCCAACCTGGAACCGCTGCACCCGCCCGCCGTCATGCCTATCGACCCCGACCTGGACGACGCGCAGCGCGAGGCCGTCGCCCGCGCTCTGCACACTCCCGACGTTTGCCTGATCCAGGGCCAACCCGGTACGGGAAAATCGCGCGTCGTCGCCGAGATCATCGTCCAGGCCGCTGTCCGCGGCGAGCGCGTGCTGTTGGTTGCCGCCGGTGCGGCCGCCCTCGACTGCGTCCTCGAACGGATCGGCACACACGAAGCGCTCTTCCCGCTGCGTTGCCTCGCCCCCGACGAACGCGCCGAGGCGCTGCCGGCTTGCGTCCGCCGCCTGACCTTTGCCGAGCGCTTGCGGGCCTTCGAGGAGCAAACGCTCGGAGCGGCCCGGCGCTCCCTCGGCGAAGCAACGCGCGATTGGGAGGCACGGCGGCGCGACGAGGCGGTTTGGCCGCGACTGGAAGGCGCGCTCGCACGAATCGTACACCTCGATGCCGAGTTACAGAATCTGGCCGGCGGGCGCGACGGTTTCGCGGGCGAGGTTTTGGCAGAGGCTGAGCGCCCGGCCGAGCCGAACGGGTCCGCCTTTCAAGCCGAGCTAGCACGCATCGCCAGCCGAAATGCGGATGCCCTGGCCCGGATCGAGAGTCGCCAGGCCGAGCATCGTACCGCGACGGTGACGGTTCAGGCACAGCGACACTACCTGGAAACGGAAGTGCAACCGCTGCTGGCCCTGGCTGAGGCGAAGCGGACGGGCCAATGGTGGACCGCCGCCTGGTGGCGCGCCGTCTTCGGCGGCAATGTGGGCGGACGCCTCGAAGAACTTCAGAAACAGCTCCAGGAGTTAAGCCCCCTCGAGGCGCGGCTGAAAAAAGAGGCCGACGATCTCGCCGACGAACGGTCGAGCGTGGATGGGTTGGCTCGAACGGAACGCGATGCCGCGGTCGGCGCGGAGACGACGCGGCGTCTCGCCGCTGCGGACGCCCGTGCCGCCGCTGCCGCCGACGAGCGCGGCGCGGCGGAATCCGAGTGGCAGGCTGCCTGTCGTGAGCTGACCGACGCGGCCCTGATTCCGGCCGGGCCATCCGCCGAAGCCCTGCGGATGAAGCGCCTGGAATGGGAAGCCGGTCTGAAGCAGGCCGAACAGCGCCGCGCCGCCGCGGCCCAGTCGGCGGCCGGCTTGGAGCAAGCGCTGCCGACATTACCCGAACAGTTGGCTCGCTATGTCAACCTTGTGGTGGCCACGCCGTGCGGACTCGCCCAGGACGTCCGCTTCGGCGAGGGCGTCGCGCCGCCAGCAACATTCGACCTGCTGATTTTTGAGGAAGCCGATCAGGCCACCGAAGCCGATTTTCTCCAGGCCGCCCGCCGCGCGCGCCGGTGGGTCTTCGTGGGCGAACCGCAGCCCGATGACCTGCCGCCGCCGCGCCCAACTCACGGCCGAGTTGTTCGACCCAGCGCCTTGCGGCCCGGTTGCTTCCAGCGGCTGTGGCGGAACCTGCGCTGGGATCCGCGGCGGCTGCCCTACTCCTGGGAACAGCGCGATGGCCGCCTCCATTGCCGGCTGCGCGCCGTCCCGCGCGAACAGGAATCCTGGGTCCAGAGCGAGCGCCTCGCCGATCGGCCCGACGTGGAATTGCACATCCTGTCCCGCCCGCATCAGGAGCCGGAGTTGGTCGAGGTCGTTTTCCCGGCTTCCACATCGGTCCCGGAGGCGAAAGAATATCTGTACCGCGAATTGGGGGAAGTCACGCTTCAGGCCGCCAGCGCCGACTGGCAATGGGCCGAGACGGCCGAGCGCGTCATCCTTCGCCTGACGCCGGTCGCCGACCCGAACGCGGTGCTGGTGCCGCTCTGCGCCGGGGTGCGCGAACTGGTGGCGCCGGCCGCCGGGGACGAGAACGACGAGACGGCCGAATGGCGAACCTGCGCCGTCGAGTTCGACCGGTCCGCCGGCTGGGACCGCACCCGCGCCTGCGGCTGGGCCGCGGAACAGTTGCGACTGCGCGACCTCTGTCGATCGACTCTCTTGACGGTGCCGCACCGCACGTGCCCGGCCCTGGCGGCCTGGCTGATGCACCTGCTGGACGGCCAGTCTGTCCCCACGGGCGGAGCGCCTGGTGAGATGGCCTTCGAGTTCGTCGCCGTGCCCACCGGCGCGGCGGGAGACGAACCACGCCGGCGCGGCGAAGAAGAACACCGCGTGCGGTCCGTCGGCGGCGCCGCCGTGGCGACACGGCTGCGGCACGTGAAGGGCGGTGCGGGCCTGGAGACAGACCTCACCGATTCGCGCCGCATCGACCAGATGCCGGCGGACCTGCGCGCTGCTCTGCCTCCGCGCGGCGTCGTCAATTACCTCGAAGCGCAGGCGTTGATCCGTCGCCTGGAAGGAATGCTGGCCGACGACTCGTTCCGCGCCGCCGCCGAGCGCTGGCAGCAGAACCAGGCCAGGCCGTGCGAACACCAGGGCGCGGTCTGTGCCGCGCCGGGGCAAACGACCGGTCGCCCGGCACACTGCCCGGCCGTCGCGATCGTCGCCCTTTATCCCACCCAGGGCGAGCTAATCTCCCGGATGTTGCAGCGCGTGCCGGCCCTGCTCGCCTCGCCGGTGACGGTCGAAGTTGGTACGCCGTCGTCGTTCCGGCATCGCGAGTGCATGACGGCGCTGGTGAGCCTGACACGCAGCCACACGCATCGGGCCGTCCCCTTTGGCGATGGTCCGGAGGCGCTGGCGTTGGCGCTGACGCGAGCCGCCGAGCGGGTCATCCTGTTCGGCGATCCCGGCACGCTGGCGCGGCGGAGCCAGTGGCAGGGCGCCCTCGACCACCTCGACGACACGGCCGCCGAACGCGAGCGGGCCGTGCTGGCCCGTCTCGTCCGCGCCGTCCACGAGACCGAGGCAACGCTGCCGGTCTTTCGGCCGCGGGAAGGCAACCGCGCATGACCCACGGCCTCGACTTGCCTTTACCCACAGCCCGGGCACTGCACGGCTGGTGGCGAGAACTGGCCGACCTCCGGCCGCGTCGCCTCTGGTACGGCCGCCTCTATTTCCATCATCTCGAAGCCCTCGTCGAGACCGCTCACGAAACTTCCCTCGATCCGCTCCAACGCGCACTGTTGCAAGCGCTCGCGGCCGACCTACCCTCCTCTTCGTTCGACCCGCAGTTGCAAGCCAGGCTTCTGAGTGAACTGGCGAAAGCCGGTCTGCTCGACGGCACCGACGCCGCCCCGACCCTGACGGCACTCGGACGCGCCGCGCTGGCGACGGGTTCCTTCGTGTCTATCCGACGGAGCCGGCGATCGTTCTGGTTCGTGGACAACACCGTTTGCGGCACATCGCCCTGTTTTCTCCAACCGCGGCGACCTCTGGCAACTGCCAAGGCGCCCGAGGGCTGGACTTTTCCCGTCGAGGAGCTGTCCGCCTGCGTCCAACGGCCGGCGGAGTGGAAGCAGCGGCACGGCTACCCCGCGGACGTACGGGCCATCATCGACCTCGCCGCCGCGCCGGGAGACTGGCGGGCGGTCGCGCTCGACCGGGCGGAGCAGTTCCTCGGGATCGTGGTCGAGCCGGAGGGGGCGGCGCTGACGGCGTTCTCCATCCGCCCGGACGTGATGGGACTCGAACGCGATCGGCCGGCCTTCACCCTGGCGGCGGGTTGGGAAGAAGTGTTACCCGATCTCGCCGTCGAGCCAGCGCTGGAAGAGTGGCGACAGGCCTGGTTGACATGGTGTGCCGCGCACGGCATCCCCGAGGCGGACACGTGCGCGGTGGCGCGTGAGAGCCTGCTGATACAGGTGCGTGCGCCCAAGAATGTCGTGGAGCGGTTGCAGACGGCGCGCGGTGAACCGCTGAAGAATGAGGCGTGGTTGCTGGCGGGGACGGGTCGCTTCCGCGCCGCGGCTATGTTTGAGGTGATAGAGATCTAGCGCCCGCCTTGCCGTTTCGCGCGAAATGGCAAGCCGCTCACAGCAACACTTGCAAGTCCGTCTCGTTCAGCTCGCGGATGAAGTTGCAGCCGAGGACCTGGCCGCCCTCCGGTGCGGCGGTGACGTGAACGACGCAGGCCAGGATCGTGAACGTCTTGTCGCTCGTACCATGCAGTTCGGCGCTCAGCAGCGTCCCCGCCGGGATGTCTTCTTCGACGTGCAACGCCACCCCGCTCGCGGAAATGTCGCGCACGCGCGCCGTGTAGTGCTTCGGATCGTGGTCCGAGAGACGCTGGACCTTCGCCGTCACGTCACACGCGAAGCGCGTCCAGCTGCGGCCGTCCGGACCGACCGGCCGGGTCTTCTGTGCTCCGAAAGCCCCAAGTTCTTCGTCGTCCAGCTCCGCGGAAAAACTACAGCCGAGGTGCCATTCGCCCGCGCCGGCCGGCCGGCAGTGGACGACGCAGGCCAGCACTTCCAGCGTCGCCTTGCCGTCGGCCGACGGCAGCACGACGGTCAGCAGCGAGCCGGTTTCACATTCCCGCGTCGAAAGCAGCTTGGCGCCGCCGCGCGAAATATCGCGGATGCGGGCCGAAAAGCTCGGTTCGTTCGGCTTCGAGGGCGCGACGACGCGGGTTTCGAGGTCGGCGGCGAAGCGGACCCAGACGCGGCGGTCATCCTCGACGGTGCCCGACTTCGCATCGGTCGCGTTGGGCCGCGGCCGACCCAGAAGCCGATGCCACAGCGCGGTGGTCTGTTCAAACATATCGCACTCCGTCGTCGCGGCGCCATTTACGAAGAGGCCGAAAGAGGGGGAAGTCCATGTCAACTCTAAGTCATGCGGCGGAGAGTGTCAAACCGAGTGATTCCTGTCGAACTTTGACGCGTTCGCGCGGAAGTAATTCTGGAGGAGGATATCCTGGCCGATGGCGAACCGAGTTTGACCCGATCGCGGGGGAATCGTTAGGCATAATGGCGGAGCCGATTGGCCTACCATAATCGCTGCACACCATAAGCGTCAAAGTGGGGATCACCCCCCACGATGGCAATGCCGTCGGTCAACGCCTGAGCAATGAGCAGACGGTCGAACGGATCCTTGTGATGGAACGGCAACACTACCAATCGTGCCGTGTGTCGCGATTCGATGGGGAGAATAACGAAGCCGTTCTGGTCGATGGCGCGATCGATGAAGTCCTCATACGGCTGGTTTAGCGCCAGCTTGCCGATGCTGACATTGATGGCAATCTCCCAGTAACTGGCTGGGCTTACCAACTTCTCGTTGCTGGCGTCGTTGATGAGGGCCAGGGCAATGGGGCTAAGTTTTGGATTGCCGAGCGTAAACCAGAGGAGGGTATGGGTATCGAGCAGGAGCTTCAAGGCATGTACTCCTTGAAGTGTTCCAGATGCTCCTCATCCTCGCTCACAATGGTGAGCATTCCTTTGCAGCTACCGAAGCGCGGCTGCGGTTTGGCCTTGCGGATCGGCGCCAGCTGCGCGAGGGGAGCGTTATCGCGAGTGATGATGAACTCCTGACCGTCCGCAACTTTATCTAACAGCTCCGGCAGATGCGCCTGGGCGTCCGCAAGGGTAATCGTGGTCATGGTTCGTCTCCTTCAATCGCTGGGAGTGAAACGGCAGACACGACTTCGCGCGTCAGCTGCGGATAGTCGAGCAACAGCTCGTCGAGCGATTCACCGGCCGCAAGTTTTTCGAGGATCAGTTCGACCGTGATGCGGGTTCCGGCCACCACGGGCTTACCCATCATCACGGCGGGATCGGAGGTAATTAGCGTGGGACTCATGTTGCAAGTCTCTGAGCGCTTCAATGCGGCCACGGCGATGATGCCGTGGAGAATGTTTTCCGAAAAATCGGAAACTCCGGCCGTTAATGAACTTCAATGCAGCCAAGACGTTACGTCTTGGAGAACGGACTCTGCGGACCGTAATTGCGGTTTCCTGCTTGACCTTGCTCCTGTCGACGAGTAGACTTATTGATTAGTTCTCATTAACGGCAGGAGTTCAAGAGGGTTTCACGATGGACGACCAAGCGGTTATTGAGGTTTTCCGCCACTTCGCTCAAACTCACGCCTGTTCCGTCGATGCGATTCTTACGACGCCGGAACTTCGCGAAGAGTATTTGGCTGAAGCGCGGAGTGTTTTGGGGATCCTCCCGGAGCGTGAGCTCCTACACAAACTCGTCTCACTGCGGAAGCGGAGCAAGCTGCCGCGCTCTCGCGAACTCACTTGAATTGTACCAGGCACCTTATCATCGGCGACTGTCTGCTCGCAAACTCACCGCCGGGGATAGGCTATGTCCAAGCTGAAATTGCGGAAGTGGACGATTGGGGGAAGGCAAGTCGAGGTATGTCATGAACGAAAGCGAATTCTCCCTGGCGTTTAACGCCTTGAGCGGCAACCCGCCTTTCCTATGGCAGTCGGCGCTTTACCAGCGATTCATCTCCGATCGGTCGGACAACATTCCTTCATCGTGCAACTTGCCGACAG
>JBBQPD010000234.1:0-7905 GCA_038331535.1 Gemmatales bacterium
TTTGATGCGGCGTCAAGCGGCCCAGCGGGCTGAGGTCGATATCGGTATCGTGTCCCGTGATGTTGACGAACGTGTGGTGAATGACGGCATGCTTCCAGTGCCAGTTGTAGGAGCTGCCGCCCACCAGATCGAGCGACCACGCCGCCAGCCGGTTGACCCAGTCCCAGCGCGAGACGGCGTGGTGGCCGCCGTCGTGCTGAATGTTGAAGCCGACCGCGCCCATTGCCAGCCCGACGGCGATGGACAGGAGCAGGCACTCCCACCAGGTCGTCGCCGCGAACACAAGGAGGACGTAGGACGCAGCCAGCCAGGCGAGGATGACGGCGATCTTGAGGTACATGCGCGGGCAGTCGCGCTGGCGGCGGCCCGGCACGCGGAAGAACTCATCGACGCGCCGGCGCAGCGCAGTCTGGAAGCCGTCGTTCGAGCCGAACTTGAGCCGCTCGACCGGTTCCGAATGAAACGGCAGCGAACCGCTCACGGTCCGCGGTTCTTGCAACTGGTTCAGGGAAATGGGAATCGCGCCTCCGGTCGAAGGTCGGATATTGCCGTGTCAGTATTATATCGCGCGGGTGTAGGGACTGTCCCTACCTAATACGGCGTGCGGGGCTGACAACAATCCCTTGCGAATACGGCGTGATATAATAGTCGATTCGGTAGGGTGTTTGTCCAGGCGAGAAAGTCACGCGGTCTGGGCCGGGGCGATAGGTTGCCTACGGAACGGGCACCCGGACGGGACGACAAGCATTCGTTTCATTCCACACAGGCTTTTTCCTTCCCGCCTGGAGTCGCAACTCGCGCCGTTCCTGGGAAATAATGGGTTGTAGCTCCGCAGCTCGATGAAACGATGAAACGAATCCGCCTGCCCGAAATGAGGCAGTGCTGCCCCCGCCAACATCGGGAGAGACACTGAATGGCATCGATGGACGCGCGGACGGCGTACCAAGAATTGATCCGGCGCTCGCGGGAACTGGCCCTGATCGGGTCGTGTGCGGAGCTTCTCGCCTGGGACGAAGACACCTACATGCCGTCCGGCGGCGTCGAGAACCGCGCCCGCCAGCTCGCCTACCTCGCCGGCGTGCAGCACGAACGCTCCACGGACCCGAGGCTCGGCGACCTTCTGAACGAACTGAAAGCCGACGACTTGATGAGTGATCCGCAATCGGTCGAAGCGGTAAATGTGCGCGAGATGCTGCGCTCCTACGACCGCCAAACCCGGCTGCCGCGCGCGCTGGTCGAAGAGAGCGCCCGCGTCACGTCGCTGGCCCAGCACGAATGGGCCGTCGCCAGGAAAGCAGACGACTTCGCCCTCTTCCTGCCCTGGCTGGAACGCGTCGTCGCGCTGAAACGGCGTGAAGCCGAGGCGCTCGGCGGCACGGACGATCTGTACGACGCGCTCCTTGAAGACTACGAACCGGGGACGCGCGGCGCGGACCTCGCTCGGTTGTTCGATGAGCTGCACCGCGACCTAACGCCGCTGGCGTTGGAGCTGGCCCACGCACCCCGGCGGCCGAACGCCGCCGTGCTGCACCGCGACTTCCCGGTCGAGCGGCAGCGCACCTTCGGCGCGGCGGCGGCGGCCGCACTCGGCTTCGACTTCCGCTGCGGCCGGCTCGACGCCACCTCGCACCCCTTTTTCAGCAGCATCGGCCCCGGCGACACGCGCTTGACGACGCGCTACCACCCGACCTCGTTCGCGGACGCCTTCTTCAGCACGCTGCACGAGGTGGGCCACGGCCTATACGACCAGGGACTCGACCCCGTCCACGCCGGTACGCCGATGGGCGACGCCGCGTCGCTGGCGGTCCACGAATCACAATCCCGTCTCTGGGAGAACACCGTCGGCCGCGGTCGGGCGTTCTGGCGCTACTTCTTCCCGCGCGCCCGCCAGGCGTTCCGCAAGGCGCTGGCCGACGTGGATCAGGACGAGTTCCACTTCGCCGTCAACGCCGTGGAGGCGACCCTCATCCGCGTGCAGGCCGACGAGGTGACGTACAACCTGCACATCCTGATTCGCTTCGAGCTGGAACGGGCGCTGATCGCCGGCGAATTGCGGCCAACCGACCTGCCCGACGCCTGGGGCCGCGCGTATCAACATCACCTCGGCATCACCCCGGCGAACGACGCGGAGGGTTGTCTGCAAGACGGCCACTGGGCGGCGGGGCAGTTCGGTTATTTCCCGACGTACACTCTGGGCAACGTCTATGCCGCCCAGCTGTTCGCCGCCGCCGAGCGTGCTAGCGGCGGTTTCGACGAAGCGTTCGCGCACGGCGATTTCAACGGCCTGCTCGACTGGCTGCGGACGCATGTGCATCGCCAGGGCATGCGTTACCCCGCTGCCCGGCTGATCGAGCACGCCACCGGAGCGCCGCCCGCCGCCCAGCCGCTGGTGGAAGGTTTACGCCGAAAGTATGGCGAACTCTACGGATTATGATACCCTACACGGCTCGCCGTTTCGCGCGACTCGCCCCCTGGAGCGACCCATGCCGGACCCAACGACCTTTAACGCCTTCATCCTCGAACAGGCGCGCGCCCTGCGCGCCAAGGACACTCCTCCCGCCGACCGCAAAGCCTGGGACGCGCGTCGCCAGAAATTGCGCGACGATATGTTCGCCGCGATGGGGCCATTCCCGGCGAAGCCCTGTCCCCTCGATCCGCGCGAAGTCGGCGTCCTCAAGCGCGACGGCTATCGCATCGAAAAGCTGCTCATTCAGACGCGGCCCGACGTATGGATGACGGCGAACGCCTACGTCCCGGAAATGGTAAAGGGCAAAGTCCCCGCGGTCCTCGCCGTCCACGGCCACTGGGCGGGTGCGCGGCGCGACCCCGTCGTGCAAGCCCGCTGCCTCGGCCTCGTCAAGCTCGGCTTCTTCGTCCTCGTCGTCGATGCCTTCGGCGCCGGCGAACGGCACCCGGACTCGGCGAAGGGGGGCTATCACGGCGCCCTGATCGGCAGCACCCTCTGGCCGGCGGGACAAACGCTGGTCGGCCTCCAGGTCTACGATAATCGCCGGGCCGTCGATTATCTCCTGACGCGCCCGGAGGTGGACGGCGCCAAGCTGGGCATCACCGGCGCCTCCGGCGGCGGCAACCAGACGATGTACGCCGGCGCCCTCGATGAGCGCTTTCAGGCCGTCGTCCCGGTCTGCTCGGTCGGCAATTACCAGGCCTATCTCAAGGCCGCGTGTTGTGTCTGCGAGGTATTGCCCGGCGCCCTGCGCTTCACCGAGGAGGGCGACGTTCTCGGCCTTGTGGCGCCGCGGGCGCTAATGGTCATCAGCGCGACGCAGGACGCCTTTCAGTTCAGCGTCGGCGAGGCGAAGAAGAGCCTGGAACGGACACAAGCGATCTTCAAACTCCACAATGCGGCGGACAAGCTGACGCACACTCTCTTCGAGTCACCCCACGCTTACAACCAGGCGATGCGCGAGGCGATGTACGGCTGGATGACGCGCTGGCTGAAGGGCGAAGGCAAGGGCGAGCCGATCCCCGAACCGAAATACGACGTGGACACGATCGAGAACCTGAGCTGCTTCCCAGACGGCAAGCGGCCGCCCGGCTTCGTCTACCCGCCAACCTACGCCGCGCAAGAGGCGGCGCGCTTGCTGAAGAAGGTTAAAAAGCCGGACCACAAGGAGGAGTGGGAAGGGCAAGCGCCGGTGATGCGCGGCCAACTCCGCGACGAGGTGTTCGGCGGATTCCCGAAGGCGCTGAAGCCGATAGGGAAGTTCGACGAGCCGAACGTGGTTGACGGCGTCCACACCGTGCCGCTCACGCTGCCGGTCGAAACGGGTCTCGATCTGTCCGTACAGGTACGCTTCAAACGCGACAGCGAGGGCAAGATCCCGGCCTGCCTGCTACTGCACCTCGACGGCGCGACCGAGGCGCTGAAACACCCGCTGGCCGCGGCGCTGGTGAACGCGAACTGGGCCGTCGTCGCTCCCGATCTGCGCGGGACCGGAGCGAGCAAGCCGGCCGGCGATGCGGTCGGCGTCGCGCCGGACCACAACAGCGCCGAGCACGCCGTCTGGATCGGCCGGCCGCTGCTGGGCCAGTGGGCGTTCGACGTGAAATGTTTGCTCGACTGGATGGCGCGTCAGCCGGGCTATCGGATCGATCATCTCACCGTCGTCGGCATCGGCCAAGCCGGAGTCGTCGCCTTCGCGGCAGCCGCGCTGTCCGATCGCGCCGCCGTGGTGGCGGCCCTCGACAGCCCCGCGACGTTCGTCACCGAACACGCCTACGCCACGGGAACGCGCATGGGTCTGCTGGCGCCCGGAATCCTGAAAGTCGGCGACATTCCGCAGCTGGCGGCGCTGTCCGCACCTCACCGATTACTGCTTGCCGGGGCGGTGTCGCCGCAAGGGAAGAAGCTCGAACAGAAGGAAATGCTCGCGGCGTATACTTTCACGCGCGACATCTACAAGCTGCTAGGCGCCGAGAAACAGCTGAACATCCGAGACCAGGCGACACCCGGCGAAGTAGCCGCGTGGCTGGCGCCAGGATGACAAGGTGACCGGGTGACAAGGTGACAGAAAAACTTCCTTGTCACCTTGTCACCCAGTCACCACCTTGTCACCTTGTCATCCTCTCTCGCCGGCAAACAACCCCAGATAACTGTGATAGCGCGACGCGCTGACCTGACGGCGCTCGACGGCGCGCTTCACCGCGCAGTGGTCCTCGTGCGTGTGTGTGCAGTCGGGGAAATCGCACAGCGGCACGAAGGGGCGAAACTCCGGGAAGAAGCCTTCCATCTCCTCAGGGCGAATCTGCCACAACGAAAACTGGCGGATGCCCGGCGTGTCCACCACCCAGCCGCCGAACTCCAGCCGGATCAATTCCGCCGTCGTCGTCGTGTGCTTGCCCTTCTGATTCACGTCGCTGACCTCGCGCACGCGCAACCCCAGGCCGGGTTGCAGCGCGTTCAGCAGCGACGACTTGCCGACGCCGCTTTGCCCGGAGAAAACCGTCTGCCGCCCGCGCAGCAATTCCTTCAGCGCCGCGACGCCGAGGCCGTTTTCGGCGCTGGTCAGCAGCGTCGGGATGCCGAGCTGGCTGTACAGCCCGACGAGCGGTTGATAGCCTGCCGTCTCGACGAGGTCCGCCTTGTTGAGACAGACAATGGGCCGAATGCCGCCCTGTTCGGCGCTGGCGAGATAGCGGTCGATCAGGTGCGGCTTCAATTCCGGCTCGACCAGCGACATGACGATCAGGACTTGATCGACGTTGGCGACGAGGACGTGCTCGCGCTGCCGCGACGCCCGCGTCAGGACGCCGTGGCGCGGCTCGACGCGCTCGATCACGCCTTCGAGCAGCGGCGCGCTCGCCTCACCAGACCCAGGCGCGGGCGCGGGTTCAGGGCCACTCGCCCCCGCGCCCGCGCCTGGTAATATCCAGACGCGATCGCCCGTGGTTACGAGGCTCCGCTCGTCTGTCGCCATGGTGCGCAGGACTCCGCGCACGGCACAGCGGAATATGCGGCCATCCGAAACCTCGACGATGCTGTAGAGGCCATGAACGCGCAGCACGCGGCCGGGAACGCACAATCCGGTATCGGCGTTCGGCATTTCCGGGTTGTCGCCCACCGCGCCGCCGGTCGATTCCTGCATGATGGTGCGTTTGCGGGACAGGTCGCCCTTGGCTCGGACGCGCTCCCCCAACTTCGCCGATTCTTCGGTGAAGCCATGCTCCTCGAAGCCGCGCGTCCACTGCCGGTCGCGCGGCGGCTTGGAGCGATTTTTGCGCAGCTCGACGCGAACTTTCTTCTTCTTGGCCATGCGCTCTCCCTCCCGGACACGGCGGTCATTCTACCGCATCCGTGGCCGAATTGCCGCTGGCGTCTTAGCGGAGCCTGCCCGCTAAGTGTCTGTCCCGTAAGTAGAGGCTACGAGCCGCGACCGTTAGGGAGCGTTGGCGATACGCTACGAAAACCGCTCCCTAACGGTCGCGGCTCGTAGAAAACAATCCCTTCCGGGACAGACTCTAAGCCGCAAGCGGCAATCAATGCGCTCGCTTCAGCATGTTCCGCAAGGAATTCTTCGTCCCATCATCAGGCGCTCGCATTCATGAAGTAAAAAGAAGCGTCAGGACTGCCCGGATTTTATCAACTGTTGCGCGGAAACCGGGCGATCCATCGCAAGAGCCTAGGGTAAGGAGGAAGAAATGGGCAGAAAGATCACTCCCTATGTTCTTATATTTCCTACGGTTGCGACGCGCACGCCGATGAAGGCGCCGGGCGGTACAGGGTTTGCGAAGTGAGATCGTCGAACAGGCTGCTCTCACGACGCTCTCCGCGTTTAAGCCACAACGAACACCGCTTGTGACTCGCGAAACGAGGAGGCTCGGAACGATGCTCGGCTATCTGATCGATATGGACGGGGTCGTCTATCGGGGCCACGAGTTGATCCCCGGCTCGGACCGCTTCATCCAGGAATTGCGGTCCCGCAAGGTGCCGTTCCTGTTCCTGACCAACAACAGCCAGCGAACCCGGCGCGATGTCGCCACCCGACTCCAGCGCATGGGCATGGACGTGGAAGAAGAACACGTCTACACCTGCGCGATGGCGACGGCCCGTTTCCTGGCCCAGCAAAAGCCAGGCGGCACGGCCTACGTCATCGGCGAAGGCGGACTGCTCACGGCGCTGCACGGCAACGGCTACTCGATCGTCGATCGCGATCCGGATTACGTCGTCGTCGGCGAGGGGCGGACGTTCAGCTTCGAGATGGCTGAGGCGGCTCTCAACATGGTCCTGGGCGGGGCGAAACTGGTCGCCACCAATCTCGATCCGAACTGCCCGACGGAGAGCGGCACCCGGCCTGGTTGCGGCGCCCTCGTGGCCATGCTGGAGGCGGCCAGCGGCATTCGCGCCTTCAGCGTCGGCAAACCCAGCCCGGTGATGATGCGGGCGGCCCGCAAGGAACTCGGCCTGACCACCGACCAGACCGTGATGATCGGCGACACGATGGACACCGACATCCTCGGCGGCGTACAGCTCGGTTTCAAGACCGTCCTCGCCCTCAGCGGGACCACGCGCGAGACCGACCTGACGCGCTACGCCTTCCGCCCCGACCTGATGGTGGAGTCGATCGCCGATCTACGGCACGACGACCTGCTGGCCCGTTTCGATGCCCCCAAGCCGGCCGGCGACAGAGAACGCAGCACGCGAAGACCGGCTCTCGCGGGAGCGATGGGCCATTGAGTAGAACCCGACGCGGTCGAACGAATGAGATTGCCCTGTCCGATTCGGGCAGGGCCGATACACCACACAGCTGGCCTTGCGTGGCCGACCGTGTGTTTTTTCAGGAGACGCAGGCCAATTAGCCACCGCGGCGGTAGACGATATCGATCTTGCCGCGACCTTCGATGAATGGAGATTCCACCGAACCCGGTCCACCGAATCGGGTCTAATGGAGTAGTAACTACCGCGCGTGAGCCTGGCCTCACCCCAAAAGGAATGACCCATGCCCGAACTTCTTCGCACTCCGTATGAACCCTTGCCGCCAGCCGCCTTCGAGGATGTGGTCGAGCTGTCGCTCTTGTTGTCGGCCGAGCAGGCTTCGGAGCTGGAAGCCGTCGCTTTTCAGCGCGGCGTTTCCGCCGGCGAGATGGTGCGCCGCCTGGTACGCGACTTCCTCAACGCCCAGAAGGCCGGGGGGCAGAGCGTGCCGTGGATGTTTCGCTCTCACGCCGGCCCCAGCAAAAGCCTCTGATTCCGTTCGTTCCCTTCGACTCCCTTACCCCCGCCAAGCGGCCTCGGATGCGGCACCATCCGGAGCAGGCAGCGGGGGTTCTTTTATTCAATGTCTGTTCCGGCAAAGAAAATCATCACGAGCCGCGGCAGTCAGGGGGCCCCGCATTAAAAGCTGCAGACGGCGGGCGGGGCGGGTGGGGGCGAGGTGGAGAAGT
>JBBQPD010000235.1:0-7902 GCA_038331535.1 Gemmatales bacterium
GTCAACACGACCATGTCGGTCTGGCTCGGCACCACCATTGCCTGCGCCCAGTGCCACAACCACAAGTACGACCCATTCAGCCAGAAGGAGTTTTACCAGCTCTACGCGATCTTCAATAACACCGAGGACGCCAACGGTGGCAACGACGCGCCGACCGTCCAGGCGCCGGCCATTGGGCAGGAACATCTTGTGCCGGAGATCACCGCGAAACGGCAAGCCGCGACGGCGAAACTGGAAGCAGAGACGAAGAAGCTCGATTCCGGACTCGCCGAGTGGGAGAAGACAGTCGATCGCAAGACGCTGCCGAAAGAGATCATGGACATTCTCGCCCTGTCGCCGGACAAGCGCGACAAGGCCAAGAACGATAAGCTGACCGCCCATCGCCACACCTCGTCGCCGGAGTGGAAGGCGCTCGACCAGGAAGTGAAGACGCTCACGGCCCGCCTGCAAACGGTCTCGGTCCCGACGCCGATCCTGCGTGAGGGCAAGCCGCGGCCGACAACGATTCACATTCGCGGCAACTATCTCGACAAGGGTGAGGTCGTGAGCGCGGGGCTACCGGCCGCGCTGCCGGGGGTATCTCCGCGCGAAACAATAAATCGATTGACACTGGCTCGCTGGCTGGTCGATGACAGCAACCCGACAACCGCTCGCGTCGCCGTCAATCGGCTGTGGGAAGAGATTTTCGGCATCGGCATCGTCGAGACGAGCGAGGACTTCGGCATCCAGGGCGAGCCGCCATTCCACCCCGAATTGCTCGACTGGCTGGCGACGGAGTACGTCCGGCTCGGCTGGGACACGAAGAAGATGCTGAAACTGCTCGTCATGTCGGCGGCGTATCGCCAGGGGTCGCAGGTGTCGGAGGAGCTGGCGAAGCGCGATCCGTTCAACCGGCTGCTGGCGCGCGGCCCACGGCTGCGTCTCTCAGCCGAAGCGGTGCGCGACCAGGCGCTGTTCGCCGCCGGCCTGCTGAGTCCGAAGATGTACGGCCCGCCCGTGCAGCCGCCGCGGCCGTCGTTCGGGCTGTCGGCGGCCTTCGGCGGCTCGACCGACTGGCAGACGAGCGCCGGCGAAGATCAACATCGCCGCGCCGTGTACACGAAAGTCCGCCGCAACGCTCCGTACCCGGCGATGACCACCTTTGACGCTCCGGAAAGGACGTATTGCAACGTCCGCCGCATGCGCACCAATACGCCATTGCAGGCGCTGGTGACGCTGAACGATCCGGTTTACGTCGAGGCGTCACAAGCGCTGGCGCGCCGCGCCGTCGCCGAGGGCGGCACGACGACCGAGACTCGCCTCGTGTTTACGTTTCGCGCGGTCCTCGCGCGGCCGCCCACCGACGCCGAGACGAAGCGCCTCGCCGACCTGTTCGAGAAGGCGCGCACGAAGTACGCCGCCGATCCGGCGAAGGCGACCGCGCTCGCGACGAAGCCGCTCGGCCCTGTGCCGCAGGGGGCGAACGTCGCAGACTTGGCGGCGTGGACCGTCCTGGCAAACGTAGTCTTGAATCTCGACGAAACGCTGGCGAAGCGCTGATTTTGAACCAGAACAGTGGCACCGGCCTCTGGCCGGTGCGAATCCCCGCACCGGCCAGAGGCCGGTGCCACTGAATGACGATGAAGAGAACTCCCATGACTTCCCTCCCTTTGCAACGCGCCGCCCACCTCACCCGCCGTCACTTCTTGCGCAACTGCCCGCTCGGCCTGGGCGCGCTCGCCCTGGCGGGGATGACGCGCGAAACGCAAGCACGTGAGACGCCGCTACTGCCGCCGTTCGCGCCGAAGGCGAAGAACGTCATCTTCTTGCACATGTCCGGCGCGCCGCCGCATCTCGACCTGTTCGACTACAAGCCGGAGCTGGTCAAGCGCAACGATCAGCCCTGCCCCGCATCGCTTATCAAGGGCAAGACGTTCGCGTTCACGTCCGGCACGCCGAAATTACTCGGTACGCCGCAGAAGTTCGCGCAATACGGCCAGAGCGGGGCGTGGCTGTCGGCGGCGGTGCCGGGACTGGCGTCGATCGCCGACGACCTGACGTTCATCAAGTCGATGCACTCCGACCAGTTCAACCACGCCCCGGCGGAGCTGCTGCTCTACACCGGCTCGCCGCGCCAGGGTCGGCCTTCGTTCGGCTCGTGGGTCACCTACGGCCTCGGCTCCGAGAGCAAGGATCTGCCCGGCTTCATCGTGCTGGTGTCCGGCGGCACGTTGCCCAGCGCCGGCAAGAGCGCCTGGGGCAGCGGCTTTTTGCCGTCGGTCTACCAGGGCGTACAGTGCCGCAGCGGCGGCGACCCGGTGCTGTACGTCTCCGATCCGGAAGGCATCGACCGCGACATGCGCCGCCTCAGCCTCGACGCCCTGCGCGACCTCAACGAATTGCAGGCGAAGGAGCTTGGCAACCCCGAAACGACGACGCGCATCGCTCAGTACGAAATGGCCTTCCGCATGCAGGTCGCCGTGCCCGAGGTGATGGACATCACGAAGGAGACGAAGGAGACGATCGAGCGCTACGGGGCGCAGCCGGGCGCCGCCAGCTTCGCCAACAACTGTCTGCTGGCCCGGCGGCTGGTCGAGAAGGGCGTGCGCTATGTGCAGCTGTTCGACTGGGGCTGGGACTTCCACGGCACCAACCCCGGCGAGGACGTGAAGACGGGCTTGCCGGAGCGCTGCAAGAAGATGGACCGGCCGGTGACAGCCCTGCTGCGCGACCTGAAGTCGCGCGGCCTGTTGAACGAGACGCTGGTGGTCTGGACGGGCGAGTTCGGCCGCACGCCGTTCCGCGAGGGCCGCACCGCCGGCAGCGCGAACCTCGGCCGCGACCATCATCCCGACTGCTACACGATGTTCATGGCCGGCGGCGGCGTGAAGCCGGGCGTTACCTTCGGCTCGTCGGACGAGTTCGGCTTCTATCCCGGCGTGGACCCAGTGCATGTGCATGATTTACAGGCGACGATCCTGCACCTGCTCGGCTTCGACCACGAGAAGCTGACGTACAAGTTCCAAGGTCGCGACTTCCGGCTGACGGATGTCTACGGCAAAGTGGTGCGCGAAGTGCTGGCGTGAATCGTCGCCAACCTGCTAGAATGCGGCGGAAATAGGGAGGAATGGCGATGTCCGTTCTCAGTCCAACCAAACAACCGCTCGGGCGCGATCTCCCCCGAACGGAAATGCCGCCGAACCAGGAGGCGCGCGTGTACGCCCTCGCTTTCGACATGGATATCGAGTCGTTACGGCAGCACTATGGCGATCCGTACAACAACGCCTACCTGGAAATTCGCCGGGTGCTTCTGCGACACGGCTTCACCTGGCAGCAGGGGAGCGTCTACTTCGGCGGCGAACAGATCAACGCGGTGACTTGCGTCCTGGCTGCCATCGATGTGTCGCGGACGCTGCCCTGGTTCGCCGCGTCGGTGCGCGACATTCGCATGCTGCGGATCGAGGAGTTGAACGACCTCATGCCTGCCGTGCAGCAGGGACGACAGTAGTCGCCAGGGCGCATGGCCCGCTGATGGTACTCAATTCGCCTTCTGCCGGTTCCTATCCCAATCCGTCTGTTCGGCCAAACCGCACGCCTCAAGGTGAATAATCGGTGTCCCATTCGTCGCAGTGACGTGCTGCCGGGTAGCTTCGGCGATTTTTCGGATGATTCTTCAACACCTGCTTGCCCAAAAAAAAGCTATGCTCGTTCAGAGATCCGACCCGGAATTGGTGATACCCATGCCAGAGTTACAAGTACCGGTCGCGGAACGATTGTCAGCGCCCCGGCTCTCTCAGGAGTGCCGGGTCTACCCTCGTCTCGTCTGTAACGTAATGGCTTCGTGCCAGCCGACCTCGGCCTGGGGCAAGAAAGATGCTCGGTGGTCCGCGGCCATCACCGACGTTTCGCAGGGGGGCATCCGCCTCGTCGTCTGCCGGCGGTTTGAGCCGGGAACGGGCCTCGGTGTCGAGTTTCCGGGCCAAAGCGGCGAAGAACCTTACATGGTACTCGCGAAAGTAATTCACGTCAGGGCGCTGCCGGATGGATCCTGGGCTCTGGGGTGCAAGTTCATCAGCGAGTTGGGTGAGGATGAACTGCGCCGCCTGATCCTCCCCCAGCAAGCTGCCCCCTCCTCGAAGAATCTGTCGGAGACAGGGCCAGGCCCCATAACCCCCAGCCAGTCTCCCCAGATGGCTAACTATAAGGGAGCCGTGAAGGGCGCTTCGAGTAAATTGGTCGTCTCAAATGTGCTTTTCCAGATCGAGACCTCGGCAGGAGGTGTGGTCAACTGCCGCGTCCAGAGACTGTCCGTGCCGCATTCCTGGCCGCCGGACGCCGGCATGATCCTGGAGATGCGGAAAGTCATTCCGCAACGCCCCCGACCGCTCCTCAGGCTTCAAGTCGTCCGGTGCTGGCAGGAAAGCGACTGCTGGGCACTGCGCTGTCTGCTCGTGAACGCTCCGACCGACGACTTCCTTCAAGCCCTGCGTCCCTCCGTATTCGGGATGGACAGCTAGTGCGTCCTCTTTCTGCCTTCCGCGAAACGTAAACACCTCTCAACCTCCCGTCAGAGCGGTCAGCGTCTCCTGCAGGCGGCGGCTGACCTGCATCGTCACGCCGAGGCCCGCCATGCCCAGGGCGATCAGGGCCGTCACGAGCACGCGGAAGGTCCGGTAGCCTGAGGAAAACTCTTCCGGGCCGATGCCGACCATCAGCACGGCGGCCGCCAGCGGGATGAGCACGGCCAGCGTCTGGAACCACGCCAGTCGGCCATCGAGACCGGCCAGCTCCGCTCGCGCCGTCTGCCGCAGATCGCGGGCGTCGGTCCACAGCGTGGGGTACAGAATGCGCAGTGTTACATACTGGGCTACGAAGAATGAGTAGGTCAGCGCGATCAGTCCAGAGATCGTGAACGAGATCAAGAAGTGCCGAAACACGTCGCCGCCGACCGGACCGGACAGGTGTTCGATCCCGAGCGGGAACACGAGCGCGCCCGGCAGCCAGCCGACGCAGGACATGGCAACACACCACAGCGGTAGGCGTAGCGCCCGGCGCCGGGCCGTGGCGACCGCCGCGGCCAACGGCGGCTCGGGGCAAGCCACAGCCCGCACCACACGCCACAGGGGCACGACCAGCGCGATCATCGACAGCACACAGACGGGGTAAATGACGGCGTTATACAGCGCGACGACGCGGTGGAACGCGGCCTGCTGCTCCGCCGTCAGCCGATCCACGATGCGCAGCGAATTGTAGGAGATGTTGACCGCGCTGCCGAGGACGTGCGGCAACATAAGCAGCAGGAAGCCCAGGGCGAACGGCATCCGGCTTAGCCCGCGCGTTAGCGGCCCGGCATGCGGCAGCGCTTTCTCGACGCGGCGCAGCTCCCGACAGCCGTCCAGAGAGCGGGCCAGCTCGGACGCCGGCTGCGGGCGCTGATCGGGGTCGGGGGAAAGACAGCGCCGAATCAGGCAGGTTACGGGGCCGGAAGCGCCCGTTTCGGCCGGCAGCTCCGGCGGTCCGGCGCGCCGTTGCTCCGCCATCTCCCGCACGATCGACGCCATATCCACGCGCCGCGAGCCGAGGCCGGCGAACGGCAATCGTCCGGTGAACAGCTCGTACAGCACCACTCCTAACGAGTAAATGTCCGAGCGCTCGTCCACGACGGGCGCTGCCGCACGGTCCGCCGTGAAGGCGTCGAGGTGTTCCGGGGCCATGTAGGCCAGGGTGCCGCCGAGGGGCGACTCCCCTTCGCCATCGCTGCCAGTTCCCCGCCCATCTCCGCCCGAGGGGGACGCCATCGAATGAGGCGGCGCGTAGGAGGAGACGTTGAAGTCGGCCAGCAGTGGTCGGCCGTAGCGGTTCAGCAGCACGTTGGCCGGCTTGACGTCGCGGTGCAGGACGCCGAGGCCGTGGGCATGCGCCAGTGCCTCGGCCAGTCGGGCTCCCAGCCAGCACGCCGCTTCAACGAAGTCGGACCCTGCCAGCAATTCGCGGTCGCGCAGCGCCGCCGCGTTCAGGGGCACGGAGTCGCACTCGGCCGCATCGAGAACATCGAGAATGGCCCGGCCAGTCCACTCGTGGCGGTCGCGCCGCGCCAGCGCCTCGATCACCTTGCCGAGCGTCGTGCCCGAGACGTACTGCATGCACAACAAACGCAATCCTCGGTGCGGCTCGACCACCTCGGAGAACACCTGGACGATATGATCGTGTTCCAGGCGGGCCAGGGTGCGCGCCTCGTGGCCGCGGCCGGACGTGACCTTGAGCGCGACGAGCCGACCCAATGAGAGTTGACGAGCCAGGAAGACACGACCGAACGAACCGGCCCCAAGCAGCCGCACCAGGTCGAAATCGTCGAGGCGGTCGCCGGGCTGAGGTAAATCGGCAGAGGAAGTGGAAACGTGTGGCGGATCGGGAACGGTGCGCAGCGGCGGGCGGTAGGGCGGGGCGCCGCCCGTCGGCTCCTCCACGCGGTCGGTCGGCGCCGGTGCTGGGCCTTCGTACAACAGCGTCTTTTCCGGCGCGCCCGACAGCGGTTCCGTCATGGGAATCGTCCTCACGCCTTGCCCGCGCGGCGTTCCAGCGCCGGACGGCAGTGATCGAGCAGCGACAGGTCGATCAACTCGGCTTCCAGAGCCTCGTCGGTCGGGTCGTGCAGCGCCTGGGCGATTTCATCCAGCAGCAGGTCGGCGAAGCGCTCGCGGGCGCGGTGCAGGGTTTGCCGCACGCCCGCCGCCGTCACCGCTTTGCCGAGAACCTGACTGAGCCGATCCGCCATCTCCGTGGACGAGTCGTCCGGGTGGTCCGCCCGGAAGCGGAGCACCGTGAAGTAGGGCTGGCCGGATTCCTTCTCCGCCGCCTCCAGCGCCGACCAGGCGCGGGCCAGCAGCTCGTCGCGCCAACCCGTTAGAAAGACCGCAGCTGCTTCGGAAGGTGATGGCGGCACGGCCGGCTCGGGATGGTCTGGCGCCAGCGACAGCGGACGCTTGCGCGCCTTCTTGCAATGGTCGGCGACCATGTGCGACAGCACGCCCTTGAGGTAGTCGCGAAAGCGGCCCCGCGCCTCCGCTGCCCCGCTGAGCCTGCCGTGGAGGAAGCGAAGGGCGAACTCCTGGAACAGCTCGTCGGCGACGTCGGCGTCGTGGGTCGCGGCCAGCAGGTAGCGGCGGGCGGCGCCGCCGTAGCGCTCCAGGAGATTCCGCTGGGCCGACGCGACGTCGCCCTCGGCGCGATGAGCCTGGCCGACGACGGTCCAGAGCGTGTCAATACGGCTGATGCGCAGGTCCGCGTTGGTTGGATTCATGAAGCCGTCTCCTTGCTGCGAGCCGCCGCGCTGTTCATCATACCACTCCGGCATGAACGAAGTACACGAGCCGCGACCGTCAGGGAGCGTTTCCCGCCGCGCTCCCGGACGGTCGCGGCTCGTAAGTAGCTTCAACACAACCGCGGAAGAAAGAAATCCCGTCTCTTCCTGTCACAACCACCAGGGTATGCAGAAGAAGAGGTTGTAGAGGACAAAGGGCCGGCCGGATCAAGGTGATCTGGGGGCTAGCAAGTTCCTCATCAACCTGGCTGAAGACAGCCAAGAGAGGTTCCCATGACGCGATTTCTGATGAGCCTGGCCCTGGCGGCGACGGTCCTGGCGACGACGGCCGAGGCGGCCGGACCGAAGGGCAGCTCGCGCGGCAACTCGCAAGGCAGCTCGCGAGGCAACCACTTCGGTTCGCACACCGACTACCACACCCAGCACGGGACCAAGTTCAGTCACGGTTACTACTACTCCGGCCGGGACCACAACCACTGGACGTATCGCTATCACTGGACCCAGTACGGCTGCGACTGCTTCTGGTGCCCGAGCACGTCCTGCTGGTACTACTTCTGTGAGCCGCGGGCCTGCTACCTGCCCGTGAGCTGCATCAGGGAAGC
>JBBQPD010000236.1:0-7899 GCA_038331535.1 Gemmatales bacterium
GGCCCAACGTTCCGACGTTCATGTCTTCAACGAGTTGCTCGTGCAGTACGAACGCAAGGGAGAAAAACGCTTCGGCCAGGTAGTCCCCGACAACATGGTGGTGATCCACGCAGGCCCCATCAAGGCGGAGGGAAGTTACAACCTGCCGCTGGAACCTGCCAGGCCATTCATGATGCTTGAATACGTCTCCAAGAATAACAAGCGCAAGGACTACGACGACAACATGGAAAAGTACGAGCACGAGATCAAGGTGCCGTACTACCTGCTGTTCCAGCCGGACGTGGAAGAACTTACGCTCTACCGTCATACCTCCCGCAAGTACGTCAGCGTCAAGCCGAACGAACAGGAGCGCTACGCCATTCCCGAACTGGACCTTGAGGTGGCGATCCTCAATGGTTGGGTGCGCTACTGGTTCCACGGCGAACTGCTGCCACTGCCGGGCGATCTGCTCAAGCAGCGGGACGAGGAGCGCCGACGCGCCGACACGGCGGACCGAAGAGCGAACGCCGCGGAAGAGGAACTCGTTCGTCTCCGCGCCGAGCTGGAACGAGCGCGCCGTCGATCGGGCAACGGCAAATGACAGCGGGCTGCCGCGCTATAAACTGACTTGACTAGCCCCCGGCGCCAGCCGGGGGTCAACACCAACCCAGCACTCGCGCTTGGGGCTAGTCAAGGAACGCCACCTCATGAATCCCACCGTCTACGACGACCTCGAACGTACCCTCAGCGCCGAAGGCCCCGCCGCCGCCGTCGAGCGCCTTTGTGCATCGCTGCGGGAAGAGAAGGACTATCACAACCTCTTCTACGCCCTGCTGCTGCGCAAGCGGCAGGAGCTTGACGTCTCCCCGATCCCGACCGGGCCGTCGGCGGACCTCCCTGATGCCGCGGTCGGTCCTTACGAGGAGGGTATCCGCTCGGCGGCGCGCGAGGTCGGCGGCTTGTTCCTGCAAGCCGGCAATCTGCCGCAGGCGTTCGGCTACTACCGCATGATCGGCGAGCTGGCCCCGGTGCGCGAGGCGCTCGACGCCCTCGAACCCGGCGCGGACGAAGACATTCAACCGTTGGTGCAGATCGCGTTTTACGAGGGCGTGCATCCGCGCAAGGGCTTTGAATGGGCGCTGCGCCGCTTCGGCATCTGCAACGCCATCACGACGCTCGGCGGCCAGGAGTTGCCCCATTCGGCCGAGGACAAGCAGTATTGCATTCAACGCCTGGTGCGCGCCCTGCACACGGAGCTGCGCGAGCGCCTCGTCGGCGAGATCGAACGGCACGAGGGCAAAGCACCCGAGGTTCCCGACGCGCCCGGCGTCATCCTGAAGCTGATGGAGGGCCGCGACTGGCTGTTCGCCGACGATTTCTATCACATCGACATGTCGCACCTCAGCTCGGTGGTGCAGATGAGCATCAACCTACCGAAGTGTCCGGAGTTGGCCCTGGCCCGCGAGCTGTGCGCCTATGGCCGGCGCTTATCGAGCAAGTTCATCGGCGCCGGCGAGCCGCCGTTCGAGGACCAGTACACGGCATACGATCTGTATCTCACGGTGTTGCAGGGCGAGAACGTCGAGGAGGCGCTGAACTATTTCCGCAAGCGCGCCGAGGAAGCGAACCCGGAAGAGGTCGGGACGTATCCGGCGGAAGTGCTGGTGAACCTGCTGCTACGGCTGGAACGGCCGCAAGAGGCGCTCGCTGTGGCGCGGAAGTATCTCGCTGGCGTGGACAGTCGGCGGCTGACCTGTCCGGGCGTGGCGGAGCTGTGCCAAAAGGTTGGCGACTACCGCACGCTGGCCGAGGCGGCGCGCGAACAGAACGACGTGGTGCATTTCCTGGCGGGGATGATCGCGGCGCGGAAGTGAACCAATTGACAGACTGTTTTGCCGGCGGGTATTCTACAAGCGTTCTGTGACATGTGCAGAGGGTACGCCATGAATGTGATGCTAACGTCGGAAGAAGAACAGTTCGTCGCCGAGAAGGTGAAGAGCGGCCAGTACCCGGACGCGAGCGAAGTCGTCCGCGATGGCCTGATGCTGCTGCGCTTGGAGGAAGAGCAGAAGCGAAAACACGAAGCACTAAAACGCTTGATACAAGAAGGGATCGATTCGCTGGACCGGGGCGAGGGGGCTCCGTTCAACGAAGAAGAAGTCGAAAGAATCTGCGCGGAAGGGCGAGCGCGTCGGGCCGCGAGGGGAAACGGGCATGAATGAGGCTACTCCGGAACCGATCCGGTCCGTTCAGGCACGGAAAGATTTGGCCGAGATCGAGGATCGGGTATCCGCCCGCAAGGGAGATGACGCGGCGCGGGAAGTGATTTTGAATATTCTTGCACACGCTCGTCGTCAGGCCAGATTCCCTCACACAGGCCGAAGTCGGGACGAACTGTTCCCCGGGCTCCGCAGTTTCTTCGTCAAGCCGCACGTCGTTTTCTTCCGACCCGTTCGCGATACGATCGAGTTGATTCACATCCTGCATCACAAGCAAGATACGGAGCGGATCGTCCGCGAAACGCTGGGCACGAGTGGGGAGGAAGAGGAGTGAGAAGGTCGGCGACTATCGCACGCTGGCCGAGGCGGCGCGCGAACAGAACGACGTAGTCCATTACCTGGCGGGGATGATCGCTGCGCGGAAGTGAACCGCGAATTGACAGAGCGGTTCGCACCGCGGTATTCTCAACATCAGCCCTCACGACTTGGAGATGAGCCGATGAATATCACGCTGACGCCGGACGTAGAACAGATCGTCACGGATCTGGTCAAGAAGGGTAGCTATCCCGATCCGCTCACCGTCATCCAGGCGGCTGTGCATCGCTTGAATAATGAGGAGGAAGAACTGGAACTGGAGTGGGATCCGGAGGACTTGCGCCGCGAGATCATGCGCGGCATTGAGGATTTACAGCAGGGAAGGAAGTCGGTCTTCAACGAAGCAGCCGTTGACCGGATCATTGCGGAAGGGAAGGCACGGCGGGCCGCAGGGGGAAACGGGCATGACTGATCGATCCCCGGAACCGATCTTTTCTCAACAGGCGCAGAAGGATTTAAAGGGAATCGAGAACGATGTCTCCACTCGCCGTGGGGATGATGCGGTACGGAAAATTCTTTCGGCCATCCTCGAAAAGGCTCGCTTGCACGCCCAGTTTCGTGGAATCGGGCGGCCGCGCGACGACCTGTACCCCGGGCTTCGCAGTTTCGTTGTCGAACCTTACTTGGTGTTCTTTCTCCCCTCGGGAGATACGATCGAGCTGGTCTGCGTTGTACATCACAAACGAGACATCGACCGAATTGTCCGCGAGTCGCTGGGGTCGAAGGGAGAGGAAGCGGAGTGAGAAGGTCGGCGACTACCGCACGCTGGCCGAGGCGGCGAGCGAACAGAACGACGTGGTGCATTACCTGGCGGGGATGATCGCGGCGAAAAATGGTTAGCTCGTTCGAGGTGTCCTGATGACGACGGGTCGAGTCACACAGATTCCGCTGCCAGGAAGCTCGGCAGAGACGCCTACCGGGGCGTTACAGTTCCGAGAGGACTGGCCGGGACTCTTTGTCCGTGGAGACGATGCGATCATGATGATGTTCGCTATCCGCCAGTTGACCCAGCGCTTCGTAGACCATCCCGACCTGGTGGTAGCTTCTTCGCTCGCTACATTGTCGAGATATGCAGAGATCATCGCGCAAGATGTTATCGTGTCAGGGGAGTCACAACACTAATCCTGTTGTAGAGTGGGTTGAGCGAATGCGAATCCCGCAGCGAACAATGAGAAGCCTACGGATTGCCCAGAAGATCCTGCCATGACGTGGCCTGGATCATCCGATCGCACATCAACTCCAAGCGGTCGATATCCTCGATCCCCTCGATTGCAGACAGGACCGTCGAGCCGGGTTCGCCGAAACGCAGGCGGCCCTGCCGGAGAATGATCTTACGAGCCTCATCCACCCGTCCCTCGTCCAGAATGGCCATAAAAGTCGAAGACTCGCGCATAGCTCGGACTCCCCTGAAAAGATGCCGGGCTTCATCAGGCGAAACCCGCAGGCCGGTAAGAATATAGGCGGCGGTAAGCAGATCACGAGTCTGCGGCGCAGCCGTCTCATCGCGAATCCGCTCCACCACCTGCCGCACCACGCCCGACAAGGCTTCCTCTATCGGGATCGTCTGGTTCAGCTGGCCCAACGTGGCGAGCGGCAGCAGACCGACTCCTCCGGCCAGGAGTCGGTCTGCTGGTAACTCCCATAGTCGCACGACTTCGTACTGGAACAGCAAGCGCCCGTGCCCCGGCCGCGCCGCGTACTCGACCTGACCAGTCAGATCGCCGCGCTCCGCCCGTCGCCGAAGCAGGATGACGGCACTATGGACCGGTAGTCCATACAACTCGTGCAGTAGCACATTGTAGCGCAGCGTCCGGCGGTCCTGAGTAGGGTCGGGACCGGATTGCAGATCGATGTGCAGTATTGTTTCGCCGGAGCGGAACACGAGGTCTGGAAAGGCGCTCACCGTGGACAGGTCCGGCGACAGCACCTCGACAGGACCTATCGGCGGCGGATCGAGTAACGCCAGCAAATCGAGCGGGTGGGCTCTGGCGAGACCCTTCAGTGTCGCGTCGAACTCCAGAGGCATCGAGGCGCTCCCCCCGCTAAGCCGCAATTCCGCTCACCCCTTCTCCATCGCCGCCATCAGCTCGTCGGTCAGCTTCAGCGACGTGTACACGTTCTGTACGTCGTCGTGATCGTCCAGGGCGTCGGCGAGGCGCAGCACCTTCTGGGCCGCCTCCACGTCGACGTCGGTCGGCGACTTCGGCAGCGACGAGACGTCGGCGCTCAAGAGCTTCACGCCTGCTTTTTCCAGCGCTTCCTTCACCTTGTTGAATGCAGACGGCTCGCAGGTGATTTCAAAGTTGGCGCCGTCCGGCTGCATGTCGTCGGCGCCGGCTTCGAGGGCGATGCTCATGAGCGTGTCTTCGTCCTTGCCTTCCGGGGCGGCGTTGAACACCCCTTTGCGGTCGAACAGGTAGGCGACGCAGCCGGCGCTGCCCATGTTGCCGCCGTTGCGCTCGAAGATCTTGCGCAGCTCGCCGGCGGTGCGGTTGCGGTTGTCGGTCAGCACGTCCACCAGCACCGCCACGCCGCCGGAGCCGAAGCCCTCGTAGGTGATCTCCTCGAAGATCAGGCCGTCCACGTCGCCGGTGCCGCGCTTGATGGCGCGCTCGATGTTGTCTTTCGGCATCGACACTTCGCGGGCCTTGTCGATGGCGTAGCGCAGCTTGAGGTTCATGTTCGGGTCGCCGCCGCCGTGCCGGGCCGCGATGATGATGGCCCGGCTCAGCTTGCTCCAGAGCTTGCCGCGCTTGGCGTCCACGGCCCCCTTCTTGTGCTTGATCGTGGCCCAGTGGGAATGGCCGGACATGGCTTCTCCTTCTCGCAGTCAATCGTGTTGGCCGCTTGCGGCTTAGCGGAAGACGCTAAGCCGCAAGCGGCAGAGAGACGTTGTCGCATCACCGGTCGAGGAGGCGAAGTTTCTCCTTCAAATCCTCGACTTGCTTTGTATGATTCCGGCGAATCCCGGCCCCGTAGCGCTCCAGCGACTTCTTCCAGGACGCGCCAGCCGTCTTCTTGTCGCCCTGGCGGAAACAGACGTCGCCCAGGTGATCCCAGACGACCGGGTCGTCGGCGCCGCCGGGCAGCGTCGTCACCCGGTCCAGCTCGCGCCGGGCTTCGGTGAGCTGGCCGCGGCGGAACAGCACCCAGCCGAGACTGTCCACGAAGGCGGCGTTGTCCTTGTCGGCGTCGGGCTGCACGTCCGGCCCCGCCATCCGCTGCCGGCGGTCCAGCTCCAGCGCCTTGCGAACCAGCTTCTCGGCCTCGTCCAGGTTCTTGTTCTGGTCCGCCCACAGGTAACCCAGGTCGTTGCACGCCGAGGCGTCGGCCGGGTCGGCTTCGAGAATCAGCTTCAATTGCTCCTCGGAGTGGGCCAGGTCGCCGATGCCCGAGTAGATGCCCGACAACGAATAGCGGATCGTGCGCACCTCGCCTGCTTGATTATATTCCTTGAGCAGCGCCTGGCACTCCGCGACGGCCTTCTCTTTTCGCTCCTTGTCGGCGCACTGGGACAGGATGCGGGCCCGGTTGAGCCGGCAGCGCAGACGCTGTTTGTCGCCGGCGTCTTTGACGGCCTCGTCGGCCGCGGCCATCGCCTTGTCGTCGTCGCCGAGGTTGGCGTAGGCGTGCGACAGATCGAGATGGAAGAGAATGCGGCTCGTCGCCTCTGCCTTGGCCAACCCCTTCATGCAGACCTCGACGATGGCCGCGTTCTTGCGCTGCACGGACAGCACTTGCAGCAGACCGACGTAGGCTTCGCTCTCCAGCGCCGGCGGCAGGTCGCGGCGGTTAAGGAGGGCGCGGTACAGCTCCTCGGCCGCCTCCGCCTGGTCGCCGCGGGCCGCGAGGGTGGCGAACAGCACGTTCGTCTGAAACGTCAGCGGCCTGTTGTCGCGCAGGCGCTCGCGCACCACCGGCAGCATCTTGGCGAACAGATCCTTGTCGTCGCGCAGGGCGCCGAGCATGGCCCGGACCTGGGCGGCCTCGGTGGTGGCGCCCTCCTTCTCGGTGGCTTTCATTGTGCTGTCGAACAGGTCGAGCGCGCGGGCGGCACCGCGCGGACCGTCGTCCTTGCACAGGTCGAAGACGCCTCGGTAAACCTCGACGGTCGGGCTTTCGCGCGTCAGGACGTTGTAGATCGCCTCGGCCTTGGCGGGCTGTCCGGCCTTGCGGCACTCGCGGGCCAGCAGCAGCTTCAGCGCGTTGTTGTGCGCATCGAGGGCGGCGGCGGCTTCCAGCTCCGGCACCACGTCCTGCGCCCGGTCCAGCTTGCGCAGCAGGGCGACCTTCAGCTCGTAGCCGTCCATGCCCTGCGGCTGCGAGCGCAGGAACTCGTCGATACTGACCAGCGCCTCGCGCGACCGATTCTGCTTGGCGTAGACCTCGGCCAGGTGCAGCGCGAGACGCGGGGCGCGGTTGGGGTCTTTCTTGCGAGCCAGCTGGAAGTCGGCGACGGCCTGGTCGATCTTGCCGGCCTTGAGCGCGACGCGGCCGAGCCGTTCGTGAACCTCGGCCGCCTGCGAACGAAGATCGTCGGCGTTGAACAACCCCTGGTCGAGCAGGTCGGTGGGGTTGTCGAGGGCGGCGGCGGCCAGGCGGTAAGCAGCCTCGGCGCGCGGCAGGTCGTTGGCACCCTCGGCGAGAACGGCGAGGTCGAACTGCGCCTGCACGTGCAGCTCAGGTCGGTCCTTGAGGCCGGGCAGCGCCGCGATGCGGACGAGCACGGCCAGGGCGTCGGCGTTTTTGCCGTTGAGCCGCAGCTGGCGGGCGTAGAGATAGCCGACAGCGTAGTCGTCGGGGTCGATCTCCAGTACGCGGCGGCAGGCGGCGAGCGCGTCGTCGAGCCGGTCCATGCCGAGGTAGAGGGCGACGAGACCGCGGTGGATGGCGGCGGCGTCGGGGTCGAGGCGCCGCGCTGACTCGTAGGTGCGCAGGGCTTCGAGGAGCCGGCCGTCGCGCTCTTCCGCCACCGCGAGAGCAAAGAGCTTGAGCGCTTCGAGGTGATCGAGGTCCTGCCGCGTCGCGGGACGCGCGGGGACGTGGACGGGCAGCTCGGCGTCGCCGATCTGGGGCCAGTCGGCGGACGCGATGCCGGCGGCGCAGAGGAGCGCGGCGGGGGCCAGGAATGTGCGAACGGACAGGGGCATGGTTCCGGTCACCTCCCATGAAAGGGGGCAAAGGCCGCGCGCGGATTGTACACGGGGTGCGGAAGATTATCCAGGTTGAGAGTCTGGCGAGCGGGGGGGGGGGGGGGGCCCCCCGCCCGGAACCGGGGGGGGGCCCCCCCCCCCCCCACGCGGAGAAAAAAAAAAAACCAACCCCA
>JBBQPD010000237.1:0-7891 GCA_038331535.1 Gemmatales bacterium
TCGTGAACGTGGCGGTGTTCATGGAACATCTCTTCATGATCGTGTTCGTGACCGTGCCGCTCGGTCAAATGCAGCCAGACGCCGACTCCCATGAGGGCTGCCGCCACAAAGAAGACCACGCCGGGTCGGTCCCCCAACAGCGGGAACGAGATCAGCGCACCGACGAAGGGGGCGACAGAGAAGTACGCTCCTGTTCGGGCAGTGCCGAGGCTCCGCAAGGCCAGAACGAACAGCGTCAGGCTGACCCCGTAGCCCGCTAACCCCAAGACCCCACAGGCTAAAACGGTCCCGACCGCTGGCACCTCAGCCCCGCGAACCAGTGCGATGACCAAGTTGACGGTGCCGGCGACCAAACCCTTGATGGCGGCGATCTGGACGGGATCGCCTGCCGACACCTTCCGCGTCAGGTTGTTGTCAATGGCCCAGGCCAGACACGCCCCGGCAACGGCAATTGCACCCCACGGCAGTCCAACCTCCGGTCGCCCCTCCCACGACAGCAGCACGCCGCCGGCGGTGATCGCCGCCATGCCGAAGGCGATCCGACGGTCGAAGTTCTCCTTGAACACCCCCCACGCCAAGAGGGCCGTCAGGACTCCTTCCAAGTTCAACAGCAGCGAGGCCGTCGAACCCGGCGTGACGGTCAGCCCGGTCATCAGTAGGACGGGGCCGAATACGCCGCCGAACAGGACGGCACCGGCGAGCCAGGGGATGTCGGCACGCCGCATCGGGGCTTCCTGCGAACCTCGCCGTTTGCCCACTTTCCTGAACCACCACCACGCCAACAGTCCGCACCCGGACCCCAGGTACAGCAGGCCAGCCAGGAGGATCGGATCTACCCGACCAACGAGCAGTTTGGCGAACGGGGTGCTGGCCCCGAACAGGGCGGCGGCGGCGAGAGCGAAGACGACACCGCCCATGACTGGAGTGCGTTCGGTTTTGCTCATGGGTGTTGACCTTCCGACTTCGACCGGCCTCGGCAGCACGACAAAGGTGCCGCTTGCCGAGGCCGATCATGCTGCGAACTGGATCGAGCCGTCACTCCTTGAACTCGCCCTGCGAGGGCTTGCCGCCGATTTCGCCAAGAACGGTCCCCTCGAAGTCGGCGACGTTGCCCAGGCCGGGGTCGGTGCCGACGAACTTGGACGCCTTACCGTCCTTGGCGTCCACCGGCTTGAGCGCGATCGTCATGGGCGGAACGACCTTTCCCTTGTCGGCCCCTTCCTTGACCTTCGTCTCCTTCGTGACCACGCTGAATTCCTTGGCGTCAACCGGCTCGAGGGGCCATTCCTTTTCCTTCTTGCCCTTTACTTCCTTGAGGAAGAGCACCGTGCATTCCTTCTTCGGGTGATCGACGGTGAACTCGGCGTGGTACTTGCCCATGTCGAACGTCACCCCGTCATTCGGACCGTTGCCGTGGGGAGGGTGGTCGTCCTTCTTGCCGCTGTCCTTCTTCTCGTCGGCCTTCGGGGTGCCGGTAGGCTGGTTACTGCATCCGGTCACCGCCAGGGCCACGACCAGCAGGCCCAGGCCCCAAATCGTCGCGTACTTCATCGTCTCGGTCCTCACGTTGTTGAAGAAACACATCGCCCGCATCCTGCACACTTACGCGGCCCGCAGCAGTTCCTCTTCAGAACTCTCGTCGTTGACCAGCCGCTCGGCGTCCTTGCCGCTGAACCGCCAGAACAGTCCGGGGTGGAGCAGGAACTCGCAGAATGTCGAGGTCACCAGCCCGCCCAGAATCACTGTCGCCACCGGGTACAGGATCTCCAGCCCCGGCTTCTTGCCGCCCACAACCAGCGGGAGCAGGCCGATCCCCGCCGTCAGGGCCGTCATCAACACTGGGGCCAGCCGCTCCAGGCTGCCCCGCAACACCGTTGCTTGGGAGAAGGGTTGCCTCTCCTCCTTCATCAAATGGAAGTAGTGGGTCACCAGCAGGATGCCGTTGCGGACGGCGATGCCGCCGAGCGAGACGAAGCCGACCATGCTCGCCACCGTCAGCGACTGCTGCGTCAGCACCAGGGCCAGCACCCCGCCGATGAACGCCGTGGGGATGGCGTTGAGGATCTGGAACGTGATCCTGACCGAGGGATACAGCATCAGAAGGACGACGAAAATGCCCGCCAAGGAGACGCCGGCCAGGACGGTGATTTTGAGGGTAGCCGACCGCTGGGCCTCGAACTGACCGCCGAACTCGATGAAGTAGCCCTCGGGCAGCTTGACCCGCTCCTTGACTTTCTTCTCGATGTCCACAACCGCCCCTTCCAAGTCGCGGCCCGTGACGTTGCAGCGGACCACCTGTTTCCGCCGGACGTTTTCGCGGTTGACGAGGTTCGGGCCGCTGGCTGCCTCGGGGAAGTCGGCAACATCCTTCAACCGGATTTGGCCTTTCCCGTTCGGTAGATCGAGCCGCAATTCCTTCAAGTACCCGGCGTCCGAGCGGTGCGGTTCGCGCAGCTTGATGACGAGGTCGAACCGCCGCTGACCGTCCAGCACCTGGGAGACGGCCTCTCCCTTCATGGCGGTTTGAACGAAGTCCGCGACGAACTCCCGGCTGACGCCGTAATGGGCAAGGTCGTCGGGACGAAGGACGACGTGCAACTCGTCCACCCGTTCCTGCGGGTCGATGATCGGCGGGGTGACTCCTGGCACCTCGGCGAGCGCGGTTCGTACTTCACCCGCCAGTTCCCGCAGTTTGTCGAGGTCGTCGCCGTAAATCTTGACGGCGACCTGGGCGTTGACCCCGGAGAGCATGTGGCTGATGAGGTGCGAGAGCGGTTGCTCGGCCTCGATCTCCACGCCCGGCACCTCAGCCCGCAAATCGGCCAACACCGTCTTGAGGAACTCGTCGCGGCGGTAAGTGCCGTCCGGGTTCATGGTCAGGATGTACTCTCCCACGTTGACCGGCTGGGCGTGTTCGTCCAGTTCCGCCCGGCCCGTGCGGCGGGCGAAATGCAGGATCGGCCCGTCCGGGTTGGCCGGCGATTTCTGCATCGTCTTGAGCTTCGCGTCGATCAGGGCTGATGCTTCGTTCGACGCCTTTAACGATGACCCGCCGGGAAGCGCGACGTTGATCTGCACGCTGCCTTCATCGAACTTCGGCAGGAAGTCGGCTCCGAGCCGCGTCAGTTGCCAGACGCTCAACCCGACCAAGACCCAGGTCAGCAGCAGCAGGACGCCGGCCCACCGCATGCTGAAGCGGATCAGGTAGCTCGCCGCCCATTTCAGCACCCGCAGCAGCACACCGTCCTTGTGTTCGTGGGCAGCTTTCGACTGCGGCAACAGGTAGTAGGACAGCACCGGCGTGACTGTCAGCGACACGACCAACGAGGCCAGGATCGACACGATGTAGGCGATGCCGAGCGGCACGAACAGCCGGCCTTCCACGCCCGACAGCGCGAACAGCGGCAGGAAGGCGAGGATGACGACCGCCGTGCCGAACACGATGGCCGAGCGGATTTCGCGGCTGGCCTGATACACCACGACCAGAGCGGGCTTCGGCGTGGGCAGGGCGTTGTTCTCGGACAGCCGGCGGAAGATGTTCTCCACGTCCACGATGGCGTCGTCCACCAACTCGCCCATCGCCACCGCGATCCCGCCCAGCGTCATCACGTTGATGGAGAGTTCCGTCCCTGTGATCGCCCCGATGAGGCGGAACACCAGCGTCGTGATGACGAGAGACAATGGAATGGCGGTCAGCGTGATGAACGTCGTGCGGAGGTTGAGGAGGAACAGAAACAGCACGATGACGACCAGCAGCGCTCCGATGACGAGGGCTTCCTCGACGTAGTAGATGCCCCGGTCGATGAATCTCTTCAGTTGGAACAGGTCGGTGTTGACGACCACGTCGGCGGGCAGGGTGGCTTCGGCATCTCGAAGTGCGGCCTTCACGTCGTCGGTGAGCTTCCGCGTATCGGCGTGCGGCTGCTTGACAATGGTGATAACTACGCCGGGGTTCCCGTCGATGCTGGCGTCTCCTCGCTTCGGGGCCGGACCTTCCTCGATCTTAGCCACATGGCCGAGTAGCACGGGCCGCTCGCCGGTCGCCTTCACCGGCACCTTCAGGAGATCATCAACGACCTTCTGAGGGAGAGGCCCGAGCCTGCCGATGATGCGCACCGGACGCTCGCCCTGGCCCTCCTCAAGGAAGCCGCCGCTGGTGTTCAGGTTGTTGGCCTTGATCGCGGCTTCGACCTCTTGCAGCGACACCTTGTACTCTTCCAGCTTGTCGGGATCGACCAGCACCTGATACTGCTTCCTATCCCCGCCCATGATGATGACCTCGGCGATGCCCGGCTGCTTCAACAGCCGGGGCCGGATGATCCAGTCGGCGGTCGTCCGCAAGTCCATCCGCTCCTCCAGCGGGGTGCGGAACGTGACCGTCTGGGAGCGCCCGTTGTGAACGAACGTGGTGGTGCGGCCCGTCGCGTCCCATGCCGGATTTTGGACGGCCACCCGTTCCCACTCCTCGGGACGATTGCGAGGGCGGGGCCGCCAGACCGTGAGGTCGGGCTTGTCGCCGTTTTCCACCCGCTCGGCCATGAGGCCGGTGCCGCCGACCGCAGCGAGGTCGCCGCCTTGCGGCCCCTTGCGGCGGTGCAGGCCGACGTGCAGAATCTGCCCCATGATCGAGGCCGGCGGCGTCATCTGCGGGCGGATGCCGGGCGGCATCGGCACCGTTGCCAGCCGCTCCATGACGACCTGACGGGCGTAGCGATTCTCGGTCTTCCAGTCGAACTCGACGTAGATGACATTCATGCCCTGGCTGGACTGGCTGCGAACGGCCTCCACCCCCGACGCCCCGAGGATCGCCGTCTCGATGGGCTGGGTGATGAGCGTCTCGACCTCTTCGGGTGCCAGTCCAGGGCATTCGGTCAGGATGACGACCCGAGGGCGGTCGAGGTCGGGGAACACGTCGATGGGGATCGTGGTCGTCAGGTAGCCGCCGTACACAAGCACAACGAGACACGCAGCGATAACCAGGGTGCGATAGCGGAGGGACAGACGAATTACAGCGTTCAGCATGGTCGGCCCCTTTACTTGCCTTCGTCTTCGTTTTTGTGGAGGCTCCCATCCGCATGGATGTGGTAGCCCTTGGGAACACCGCCGCTCCCGCCGGCCTTCACCATGCGGTTCAACTGGGCGGCGGCACTCTGGACGACGAAGGAACCGGGCGTGAGCGACCCGTCGTTGGCGAGGACCGCCCGCTCCCGGTCGAGCAGCAGAACGCGAACACCTTTCCGCTCGAACGTATTGACGTTTTGTGTGAACACGAACGCCTCCGGGCCATCGCGGACGACCGCGTCGGCGGGCAGGACGAAGACGTTCTTCAACTTCTCGACACGCACCAGGAGCCGCACCTTCTGACCGGGTCGGAACCGCCAGAGAAGCTTCGTCCCGCCGTCCCTCTTGACCGCCTCGGATGCGTTCTCCAACGGCAGGAGAAAGGAGAACGTCCGGTTGACCGGGTCGATGTTGTTGGCGATGTGCCGGATGTACAGGGTCTTCTTGATCTCTCCCCAACCCGACGCCACGTCTTCTTGGAAGTCGGCCTCGACCGGCCATTCCTCCTTGAAGTTCCGCTCCAGCAAGATCATCTCGTCGTTGAACGCTCGGCCTTCCACGGAGAGCGACTGGTGGTTCGCCAGCAGGCAGAGCGTCTGCCCGGCTTGCACTTGTTGGCCGAGTTCGACCTTGAGTTCCTGAAGCTCGAAAGCCGGCGGCGTGACGGCGGCGACGGGAGTAGACTCCGAGACGAGGGTGACGATCAGCGGCTTGTGGCCGGACGTTCGCTGCGGGGCGACCACCGTGATCTCGCCGACGAACTTGCCTTTAGCGACCCCGTCGATGGCCTCGGGAGAGATGCCGCGATTGAACAGTTCCTGGCGGTAGGCTTTGTCCGCGACCTCCAGGCGGGTGATCTGGCTGTCAATCTCGATGATGCGGGCCTCGGGGACGACGCTGCTGACTGCCGCCAGTCGCTTCTTTTGGGCCTGGGCCAGCGTGATGTCCTGGGTCGTCTTGAACAGGTCAGTCTGGGTCAGTTGCAGCGATTCGCTCAACAGCTTCAGCGTGAACAGCATGTCGCCGGGACGGACAGTGTCGCCGGGGACGTGGTGGATGGCGCTCACCACACCCGTCACGGGAGCGACGATCCCTCGGTCGCTGAGGGCGGGGCGGTCCACCACGATGCCCGGAACCGTGATCGACTTCCAGAAGGTGTCGGCCTTCACCGCCTTGGCGGTCAGTCCCAGATTCTTCTGGGCCTGATCGCCGACGATGATCTTCGTGGGCGGGGCAGCAGTCTCGCTCGTCGTCTCGACCACCTCACCCGGCTTGTTGTGCTGGAACCAGGGCAACCAAAGTTCGCGGGTGAAAAAGCCGGCAATGGCCAACCCGGCAAGGAACGCGACGATCAGGATCGGCTTCAACGCCCGAAGTAGTCTCTTCATGGGTGTCTCCTCTCGGGGGCCGGGGCGAACGGCCAGTTGTCTTCCAGCATGAGGCCGGCGATCTCGCTGGCCGCTTGCCACAGCTCGCCCAACGTGCGGACTCGTTCGAGGTTGGCCTCGGCGTCGGCCCGCTGGGCGGCGAGGACACGGAGGTACTCGAATTGACCGCCCTGGTATGCCTTCAGCGACAGTTGATAGGATTCCTGGGCCTTCGCCTGATCGACCTCCTTCAATGCGGCTGCTCGGCTAAGACCCAACTTGTTCGCGGTGACGATCTCCTGCGTGGTGTAGGCCTACCAGATGCCGCTCGGCCCGGTGCGGTCGCCCAACTCGTTGCCGGTGACGTTCACGGTCGGGTTCGGGTACAGCCCGGCCTGGACGGCACGCCCCCTCGCCGTCTCGATGGCCCAGCCGACCTGTGCCAGACGCGGGTTGCGTTCCAGCGTCAACCCGATCAATTGGGGCAGGCCGACACTTGAACCCTCCAGGGTGCCAGTCGCCGGCTGCTTGCCTGACTTCTTGGGAGCCGGCAGTTCCTCTTCCTTGAGGTCGGCGACGAGATACCCGGCCTGGAGGACCGTGGGGGCCGGATGAGCGGGGCGGGTTGTCGAGGGGGGCGCGTCGAACGACCGAAGCGGCGTCGAACAACCGGCCAACGCAAGGCCGCTGGCCCCGAGGATGAAAGCAGACAAATACGCACGCATATTCACCACCTGCGCGTCATGCAGAGCGTTGAGGGATTGATGCCTGTAATTGACTCAGGCGGGCGTCTAGCCCGTCGAGACGATGGAGTTGATCGGGGGTGCGGTCTTTTCCGCCGCCACAAAGCCGTGGCCTGACGGTCAACGACGCGCAGCGAAAAACGGGGCAGGGACGCAAGCAGCGTCAGCCCAGTATCGGTGACGGGGGATCAAATGACGAGCGTGAGTTGCCAGACGTAGAGAGGACAAGACGAGAGGGCAGGTGGCGGGTGCGTCCAGTTGGGCGGCACATGCGGCGGGTTCGCCCTGAAGTGCGCGAACTGGCTCAAGCCGGGAACCACCCAGAGGAGCGAAGTTGGCGACAAGTCGTCAACGACGGAACGCTCGCCGGTGACGATATCGACGCTGGCGATGAAGACGGCGTCGGAGTCGTGATCAGAAAGCGGATCGGGGTCAGGCGTTGGCTGGGTATCCGGCACAGGGGCATCATCTCCGTCATCATGATGATGGTGATGCCCGCCGGGACCGTGATGATGGTGACCGTGTTCGTGCGGTTGGGCGGGAGCCGGATTCGTGTGGATGTGCGGACGAAGGTCGTGTCCGGCGGGCTGATTGCCGTCGTGTGCGTGGCCGAGGCCGGCTGACTGGGTCAGCAGCACGAACGGCAACAAAAGTAGGGACACGACGCGACGGTACATGCGATCCTCTTCGGCACGGAGCCCACTACCAGTTTAATGATTC
>JBBQPD010000238.1:0-7890 GCA_038331535.1 Gemmatales bacterium
CACCAAGTGCATCCATCCGGGCGGGCGTCTACGTCACGACCGAGCGCGAGCCGTTCCCGGTGCCGACGGCGCTGGACAAGGTGAAGAACCGACTCGGCACACTGACCCGGCTCGAGGATCAACGACAGCTTCCCGAGATTCCCCCTTCCGACGAACGAAAAAAACTCCTCGCCCTGGTCGAGACGGAACTGGAGCCGAAGGCAGCAGCCGGCAAACTGACGCTGCCCGATCGGATCAATCTGTCCGCCGCTTACATCCATCTCGGCCGGCACGCCAAGGCGAGACCGATTCTGGAAGCGGCTCTGGAAGAGGGACCGCAGCAGGTGAATCGCGACGCCCCGGAACGGTTCCTGTTGCTGGCCAACCTGGCGTCGGCCTACGACGACGGCAACAACGAGTTTCTGCGGCGGGCCATTCAGAAACAGCGCGAGGCGCTCGCCGCCGCTCCCGCGCAACCGCCCGTCGCCGGTTGGAGTCAGGAGCAGTGGGACCACTACCGAATCGCCGAACGCTATTTTCTCCGGCTGCTCGAACTGCGCGACGCCGAGGTGGCGCGCGGCCGCGCCGCCAACTGGAAGACGGTCGATGCGCTGTTCGAGAAAGTGCGCTTCGTCGGCCCGAGCGGCGAGTACGAGGCCGGCAAGCTGTCGGCCGACAACCTGCACGAACTGCCGCGCGACGCGACGGCCATCGTCGTACAACTCCTGTACTGGCTACCGTCCGATCCGCGGTTGTTCTGGCTCTACGGCGAGTTGCTCAACGCCGAGGGGCAGGTGAACGACGCCTTCAAGGCGCTGGACGACCTGCGCTATAACCGCGGACTCGGCTCGATCCCGGACGTGAGCCGGCACCGTCAGGTGTTGAAGGAAGCCTACCGGGCACCGAAAGAAGACGAACCGCTGCCGCCGCCGCCGGAGGAGGAGCCGAAGCCGGCCGCCAACTGGCTGCCCGATTGGCGCTGTCTCGGTGCCGGGTTCCTCGCGGGCCTGCTCGTCGCCGTGTTCGGGGCCGTGCAACTCTACGTCTGGCTCCGGCGCCGGCGCCCGCGCGCCGAACCGGACCGCTCCCTGGCTCCCGCCGCGTTCCCCGGCGCCGGCAAGTCCGAAGGCATCGTGCCGGGCGATCCCGGGCACGTCACCGCGCCGCGGAACAACGGGTGAGTCTCAGCGGGCTGCGCCATGAAGTCGGGAGCTTCCGAACCACCGCCTCCTCTGCTGATCGGCTGGAAAGAATACGTCGTCTTTCCCGGATGGGGTCTGCGCCGTGTCCGGGCCAAGATCGACACGGGCGCCTGTACTTCGGCGCTCGATGTGGCCAGCTACGAGGTGGAGGAGACGGCGGCCGGCCCGATCGCCCATCTGCGCCTGGTGCTCAACCGCCAGCGCCCCGACAAGGTGAAGGAAGTGCGCGTGCCGGTGCTGCGTTCCGTCGTTGTGCGCAACTCCGGCGGCGTCGCCGAGCGGCGCCCCGTGGTGGAAGCGCTGCTGCGTCTGGGGCCGGTCGAGAAGCGCATCCGCCTGACCGTGACGCGCCGCGCCGGGATGCGTTTCCGCATCCTCCTCGGCCGCGAGGCACTGGCCGGCGACTTCGTGGTGGACGTGCGGCGGAAGTACGTGTATCCCGTTTAGCCGCGAGACTCCGGCGAGCGCTGGACACCAGCGCTCGCGGAACGCTCGCGGCTAAACGGGCGGAGATCGGTGCATGCGCCTCGTCATCCTGTCGCGGCAGGAATCGCTGTATAGCACGCGCGTCCTGTCCGAGGCCGCCCAACAGCGCGGCCACGAGGTACGCGTGCTGGACACCCTCCAGTTCGACATCCGCGTCAGCCGCCGCAATCCCGAGCTGTTCTACCAGGGTGAGCCGGTCGGTCCAGTAGATGCCGTCATTCCACGCATCGGGGCGTCGATCACCTTCTTCGGCCTGGCGGTGGTGCGGCAGTTCGAGATGATGGGCGTCTATTGCGTCAACGAATCGCAGGCCATCGCGCGCTCGCGCGACAAGTTGCGCTGCTTGCAGCTGCTCAGCCGCCACGACATTGGCCTGCCGGCAACGGTGTACACGCGCCAGGCGGAACACATCCCTGCCTGTATCGAGCGCGTGGACGGCCCGCCCGTCGTGGTCAAGCTTCTCGAAGGGACGCAGGGCATCGGCGTCGTCCTGGCGGAGACGACGCGCGCGGCCAGCTCGGTTATCGAGGCCTTCCACGGGCTGGAGCAGAACATCCTCATCCAGCAATTCATCCGCGAGGCCAAGGGGGCCGACATCCGCGCCCTGGTGGTCGGCCGCAAGGTCGTCGCCGCCATGAAACGCCAGGCAGTGGCGGGCGAGTTTCGCTCGAACCTGCACCGCGGCGGCACCGCCAAGGCGATGCGTCTGCCGCCCGAGTACCGCAAGACGGCACTGGCCGCGGCGAAGGCGCTCGGCCTGACCGTGGCCGGCGTCGATCTGATCGAGTCGGCGGAAGGGCCGATGGTGATGGAGGTGAACTCGTCGCCGGGGCTGGAGGGTCTCCAGAAGACGACGGGCATCAACGTGGCCGCCGCCATTATCGAGTTGGTCGAGCGCGAGGCGCCGGTCCGGCCAGCGGTGGCTGGCGAGGGGCGCGCCTGATTGCCGCTTGCGGCTTAGCGGCGCACGACCGCTAAGCCGCAAGCGGCAACCCGCACAATCGTTCCATCCCGCCCAGCCGACAAACTTCCCGCCGTCTGCGCCGCTTTTCCCCTGGCGCTGGTTCCCCGCCCGCGATACAATGAACCTTCGGACCGTCGCACATCTCTTGAGGAGGCCGCCGGTGGTGTCGTCACTGCGCTGGTATCTCGTCGTGGCCGCGGCGCTGGCCTGTGCTGTCGTCGTCGCGCCCGCGGCTGATCCCCCCGCCGACAAGAAGGCTGCGCCCGCAAAATCTCTCGACGCGCTCAAACTGCCGGCCGACGCCATCATCGTGGTGATCGACAAACCGGGCGATCTGTTGAACCTGGTGCCGATCGGCTTGATCCTACCGGAAAAGATAAAAGAAAAGCTCGACGAGCTAGCCCGCATGCGCGAGAACACGGCGAAGGAAACGCCGAGCCGGCCCAGCAAGCTTCATCTCAAAGGCCGCGTCGAGGGCGACCGCGTCTTCCTCCAGGCCCAGTTCGACTTCGTCACCGATCGGCCCAAAACCGTCGTCGCGCTCGGCTGCAAACCGGCGCAGGCGAACAACGCTTTGCTATCCTGCGTGCGCGATGGCGACGACCCGAAGGGCAAGGTCCGCCACGTCCCCGCTCTCCGTTCCGACGCCGACGGCCTCAGCATCTTCATGGACGAGGCCGAGCCCAGGGGTTGCACACTCAACCTCGACCTGACCCTCGAAGTGACAACGCAGGGAACGAGCCGCGCGCTCGAGCTGAAATTGCCCCAGGCCGCGGCCACCACCCTTGACCTCACCCTGCCGGGCGGCTCCCACGACGTGCGCTTCGCCGACCATCCGCTGCTGCGCTTCAAAAGCAGCCGCGTCGAAGGCACGCTCGGCGCCGCGGACAAGCTGGCGCTCAGCTGGAAAGAAGGCAAGGCCGCCGGCACGGGGCCGAAGATTCTCGAAGCGGAAGGAAAGATTCACGTCCGTTTCGACGGTCGGAACGTCAGTAGCGAAGCGAAGCTGACGCTCAAGGTGCGCGGCAGCACCGACCGCTGGGAACTGCTCGTTCCGCCCGGCGCCGACCTCTCCGTCGATCCGGCCGACAGGGCGCGCGTGGACAGAATCGACAGCGCCCCGCAGCCCTTCGCCTCGCTCCGCACCATCCGCCTCAAAGAGGCGAGCGATGAACCGCTGAACGTCACGGTCAAGGTGCCCGCCCCTGAGACACGCAGCAATCTCGTGCCGGTCGGGCCGTTCATCGTGCGCGGGGCGTTGCGTCAGTCTGGCAGCATCGTGGTTACGGGCACCGGCCCCGAACCGCGCCTCCTTCCCCATGGCGACACCACGCAGCGCGAACTCACTCGGGAAGAGAAGGATGCTTACAACTTTCCCTTCGTGCGCGCCTTCGGCTACGACCAGGTGCCGCAGCCGCTCAAACCCACGGCCGCGGACGGCGACAACTCCTATTCGTTGCTTGACGTGGGGCCTGACGCCACGCGCGGACTCGTCCAGACGCGCACCAAGCACACTCTCGAAATGCAGGTAGTCGGTGAACGCCGGCAATGGGTCGTCGTCAGCCAGATCGATGCCAGGCTTCTCAACCAGGGCACGATCGAACGGCTCGAAGTTCAGCTGCCGGCGGGGAGCACGCTGCTGCCCGCCGATCCTGGCCCGCTGCCGCCCGGCGTCTCGCTAAAGGAAGAGCCGGCCAAAGTGATCCTGTCTCTGCCCGGCGAACCGTGGAAGGAGTTTTCGTTCAAGCTCCAGGTTCTCTATCCGATCGAGGTCGGCAGCGAAGGGATGAAGGGAAAAGGCGAGGCGGCCTTCGAGTTGCCGCGCGCTCTGGCGCCCGCAGCCGGCAGCAGGGTCGAGGCGAGCGTCAAGGCGCCGCGCGACGTGGAATTGCTCGCTCCGGAACAACCGGGGATGACGGCGCTCACCGTCGTCTCGCCGCACGAGCTGGCCTGGAAGGCCGAAAAAGGCAGTCTCGAAGAGGAGCGGCCGCCCTCGATTCTCGACGTGGCCTGGCGTCCGTACCGTCCCGAGTTCCGCCGCCAGACTGCCGACGTGACGCTGACGACGCCCGAAGGCCAGGCCCAGGTACGCCACACATTGCACTACCGCTTTCCGTCGGCGCCGAAGGGAGCGGACCCACTGATGGTCATGCTGCGGTTGCCTCCGGCAGTGCAGGCCGACACCTTCGAGGTCGTCTCCGGCGGCGAGCTTCAACCCGAGGACGCCGCGGACCCGAAAAACCGACGGCGCATCGGCCTGAAGGCGCCGGCGGGACAGGACGCGGAGCTCGTCGTCCAATACTCATTCCTCCAACCTGCGTTAAAAGATGAAGGGGACACGACGTTCGCCGTTTCACTCGCCATGCCGGAGCAGGTGACGCGCGGCGAGACGAAGGTGCGCGTCTGGAGCGACTCCGGCACCCTCCCGGAACCGGCGCGCTCCGACGACGGCTGGACGCAGTTCAATATCGAGAAGGATCGCGGCAAGACGTTGCCGGTCCTCGTCCTCCAGACTCAGCGCGTGGACTTGCCGCTGACGTTGCGTTTGGCCGCGGTGGTCGGGGAACGTAGTACCGTGCTCGCCGACCGCGCCCTCATCCGCGTGGAAGTCACCGAAGGCGAAGGGCATCGCTATCGCGCCAGCTTCTTGCTCACCCAGTTATTGACCCGACAGCTCGATATCGAATTGCCGGCGCCGGAGCGGAGGTTGGGTCTGGAAGTGACGCTCGATGGGAAACAGGTGCCGCGGGAAATCCTGGACGACGAGGGGCAGCGGTCGGACCGCGGCCGGGTGGCGCGCTTGCGGCTCAACCCCGACCTCGTCCACCGGTCGGTGTTACAGATTTCGTACACCATGCCTCCGGGACAGGTCGAGGGCGGCGTGTTCCGGACGACGTTGCAGCCTCCTGTGCTGCGCGGCGAACCGGGGCGGGTGCTGACGCGCTGGCAGGTGACGCTGCCGGCAGGCTGGGTGCCGTTGGGACCGGAGGGCGGCGCCGGGACGCCGCGCATTTGGGGCCGCAGCGGTTGGCTGCTGGTGCCGCACCTCGGCGTCAGCACCGGCGACATGGAACGCTGGTTTGCGGGCAACGAAAACGTGCCGTACGCGCCGGGGCCGGATGCTGCTGCCAACCCGCACCTGGTTTGTCTGCGCAGCGGGCTGGCCCCCTTGACCGTGACGTACGCGCCGTTCAAGCCGTGGCTGGCGAGTTGTTCCCTGGCCGTGTTGTTGATCGGCCTGGCGATGTATTTCCTGGCTCGGCGTGCGGTGCAAGGCGCGCCGGGTTGGTTCTGGGTGTGTGGCTCACTGGTGCTGAGCGGCGTGGGCGTGCTCTGGCTGTTCCGCCCCACGGCCCTGGCGGCCCTGGCTTACGGCGGCGAGTTAGGGGCGGCGGTGCTATTGGTTTTCGCGGCGCTGTTCTGGCTGATGCACGAACGTCAGCGGCGCCAGATCGTCTTCCTGCCCAGCTTCCGGCGCGGAGGGGCCGGTTCCTCGCTGATTCGCGCCACGGGATCCGCGAATGGCTCCAGCCCGAGACCCCAGTCGCAGCACGGTGAACCCTCGACCGTAGACGCTCCACGACCGACGGGGAGTAGCCACTCGGCTAAGTAAATGAGTACTGAGTACTGAGCGAGGAACAAGGCATGGATCGGCGAACGACCCGACCGCGAACCACGAGTGCCGATCGCGCACGCGTCCGACAAACGGCGGTCCTTGGTCTTGTTGCCTTCGCCGCTCTCCTGGCCGCTCTGCCCCTCGTCCACGCCGAGCAACCTGATCCTCAGTCCTCAGTCCTCAGTCCTCAGTCCTCAGTAGTCTTCGAAGGTTTTCGTCGCGTCGTGCTATCGCCGGAGCGGGCAGCGCGCGAAATCGAACGAATCGGCCCCGGCGGCCTGTTCCAGATGCCGTTGACCGAGTTCAACGACATGGTACGCAGGGCGTCGAGTGCCAGAGCGGCCCTCCAGGCGCCGTCGCCGCGCCTGGTCGCGGCCACGTATACGGCTCGGCTCAAGGGCGAGAGCCTGCTCGGCAGCGCGCACTGGCAAGTCATCAATCCGGGCGCTGCGCCTGCGCTTCTCGCCGTGCAGCCGCTCAACCTCGCCCTGCTTAAACAGCCGCAATTCGCGAACCGCCCTGCCGTGCTGGCTGATTTCGCCGACGGCAAGCCGGCCCTGCTCCTCGATGAAGCCGGCGAGCAGTCCCTGATGCTGGACTGGTCCGCAAAGGGCGAGCCGCGTCCAGGCGGCCTGCGCTTCGACCTGCGTTTCCCGCCCGCCGTCGCCGCTCTCCTGGAAGTGGACCTGCCTGCCGACCGCTCGCTCAGCCTGGAAGAACCGCTGAAGCCGGTGCCGATGGAGCCGAAGTCGGAGCCGGCCCTGCTCTCCGGGCCGCACGTCGCCGACACCACTGAACTGCGCCGCTGGCGGATTTCGTGCCCCGGCCGGTCGCAGGTCGGCTTCCGCGTGCGCTCCCTTGCCGCGGAGAGTGGCGGGGCCGAGGTCGTGCTGTGCCGGCAAGAGACGACGCAGGTGCTCCGGCCCGGCGCGGTTGAATCCCGCTTCAAATTCCTGATCGAGGCGCCGCGGCGCGGCGTCGGCGAATTGTTGTTCGAGTGCGATCCGGCCTTGTTGCCCTGGGACGTCGCGGTCCAGGGGCCACAGGCCGTGCTCAAGGATTGGGAAGCCCACCGCGACCGCGGCGGCGCGCTGCGCCTGACCGTCCGCCTCGTCGAGCCGGTTCAGGAAGCGACCGTACTCATCGACGCCCTGTCCCCGCTGCGGACGCTATCTGCCGCGGGAGGGCCGGTGCCGGTCGCGTGGACGAGTCCGACGATGCACGCGCTCGGTTTCGTCCATCGAGGCGAAGAGTTGGAGCTGAAGTTCGATCCCGATTTGAAGCTGGAGGACTGGCAGCCGGGCGACTTCCGCCTCCTTCGAGCCGACGAGCAGGCCGACGCCGGTCGTCGCGAACTGTACCAGCGGCTGCTGCTGATCGGCGGCGGGCTGCTTGGAGACGCCGCGCCGCCGGACGCCGACGTCCAATCCCGCCGCCCCTCCGTCCGCCTGCTGGCGCCCGGCACGGAGTACCGCGCCCGCCAGCTGGCCTGGTGGCAGGTCCGTTCGACGGGGGAGTCCCTGACCGTGCAAGTCGCTTATGAAGTGGCGCACGGCAACCTGGAACGGTTGCCGTTGTTGCTGCCGCCGGATTGGGAGGTGGAATCGGTCAAGGTGAGTGGGGACAAGCCCGGTCCGGACGAG
>JBBQPD010000239.1:0-7883 GCA_038331535.1 Gemmatales bacterium
CAGTGCGAGCTAGGAATCGAGGCGGAGTTCTGGCAAGATGAGCAAGACAGCGGCGAACGGCCGTCGATTCTGCCTCTGAAACGATTTGAACCGGCTTGAAACGAAATGAGACATTTCGGAGGCAAAAAAGAGCAAAGCCCGTTTCGTGTCAAAGCCCTTTTCCCTTTATCGCCTCCCCGGCCTATCTCGCGCCACAAGAGGAAATAGAAGGATTTTGGACCGAAAGCCGATGAAACGATGAAACAAATCGTCTGCCTAAAAAAGAGGCAGCTCATCCTGGCAGGAAATAGGAAGGCATCCCTTGCGGTGAGAGGAGGAAAAAACAAGAAGCCCGCGGAGCCGAGAAATGATAGCGGCTCAACGCGGGCTATTCTGGAGAGTCCAAGCCGGAACCCATCGGCAGTCCAGATCGGTTATGGTTGGAATGTGGCCGAGTCGGTTCTCGTTGCGAGAAAACGACCTGTTTGGCTCACTGGTCCGAAGTCCGACCGTATAATGGATTCCGCGAATAAAGTTGAAGATATCGACTGGCACACCTCCTTCTACTAGAGGTCCAGGCAGCCGGTGACGGGACGGAATTGGTGAAATCGATCAGGTCGTGCGGGGGTGGACACTCTCCGAGGTCCAAGGAGCCACCCGTAACCGTAAACCGAGATCCGTCCGGAGGCGGCTGTCGTGTTACGAAACACTCCAACGAGAATGGTCGCCTGACTGATTTGTGGCGGCCACCGACTACCGTTCGGATCGGGTGTTCCCACCTTCACGCCGCAGTAGTCTGGTTGTGCGTTTACCCCACTCTTACATCCACGATGCTACCACCGTGAAGAGCGGGTTGTCAAGCATTATTTCGATATTTTTTTCAGTGGTTCGGCCTCTCGCTTTCGGCCTCATCCGCATTCGTGACACGGCCTTTAAGGAACTTCTAAGATAGGAGATATCGCTGAAAGCTGTCGAAGGTCGTCTTGGGTGTCCCCGTAGCTTTCGTTATCCTGGTTGGGAGGAGTTCATATCCTGGAGATATTGCCTTCTTACGAGCCGCGACCGGCAGGGGGCGGTGGGGGAAGTTGCTCCCTGACGGTCGCGGCTCGTAAGGATACTCCTTGTCCACGTCGGAGCGAGGGGAGCGCGATGGCCGAAGACCCTCGGCCGCCCAAGAAGCAAACCCGGACTATCCGTCTGGTGCGCTCCCCCGCGAACGATGGGATAGGCGTCTTCTCCGTCACCGTTTCCAATCGAGCGTGCTACTACACACTGCACGAGATCGACTGCGAAATCGGCGGCCGCGGCTTCGCGATCCATCGCACTGGCCTGGGGACGCTGTACCACGTTCGCATCGGCTCGCCGCGCGAGTGCAGTTGCGAGTGCAAGGGGTTTTTGTACCGTGGTTGCTGCCGTCATGTGTTGGGCCTGCTCGCCCTGATTCGAGAAGGTAAGTTGTGATTCTTTGCTGCCGCGCGGAGTGAAATCGGCGGCGCACGATTGCCTCAATGGTCCGCATTCATGAAGCGTCTTACCCTCGGCGTTCGTCTGGAATCCCTGGGACTGCCCTTGCGCAAAGCACTGGCGGAGGCGAGCCGGCTGACCGTCGCCGGTGTCCAGATCGATGCGGTTGGCGACCTCTCGCCCAGGTACCTGTCGCAGTCCGGCCGGCGCGAGCTTCGTCACCTGTTGCGGTCCTACAACCTCGAGTTGACCGCCCTCGGTTGTCCGCTGCGGCATGGCCTGGACCACGCCGAGAATCAGCAAGAACGGCTCGAACACATCCGCCAAGTGATGACCCTCAGCTTCGACCTCGGCCCGCGCCGGGTCATCCTCGAAGCCGGTCAGGTGCCCGAGGAAAAGGATCTCGAACGCACACGATTAATGACGGAAGCGTTGACCGACCTCGGCCGTCACGGCGACCGCTCTGGCACCGTAGCGGCTCTGGAAACGGGCCTGGAATCGGGCGAAACGCTCGCCACGTTTCTCGACCGTTTCGACAGCGGCGGCCTCGGCGTGAACCTCGACCCTGCCAACCTTCTGGCGCACGGCTTCCCACCGTTCGAGGCGGTGCGGGCATTGAACCGGCGCATTGTTCACATCCACGCCAAGGACGCCCGGCGCGGCAGCTCCAGCCGCGCGACGCAGGAAGTGCCGCTCGGCGCCGGCGACATCGATTGGCTAGCGTTTTTGGGGCTGCTCGAAGAGATCGAGTATCGCGGCTGGTTGACGGTCGAGCGCGAATCCGGCGACAACCGCGCCGCCGACGTGGCCGCGGGAGTGGCGTTCCTGCGCCGGTTGGTCGATTAGATTCTTAGCTCTGAGCTTCTCCGCAAGTTGCGGAGAAGTACAGCCGAGTTCTGGCTGACAGCTAAGAGCTATCAGCTATCAGCTAACAGCTTTCAGCCAGACTGGTTTTGTGTGGTTGCTAACTCGTTGCGGCTTGGCCGCGTTAAGAACGCTGACGAACTATCTTCTGTGCCAAGCGGTAACCCCCTCGTGCCCAAACGGAGTTTGGGCACGAGAGTAACCACGTCAAAACGTCACGGTTCGTTTTGGCCGAGCTATTGGGTAATTTGCGTCCGATTGGTCTCAACCGTGACGGTCGGCCACGTGCTCAAGGCAACGAGGATGTACAGAAACACGCCGAGTGAGAAGATACCCGTCATCAACAGGACGACCGCTTTGCCGGCGTGAACGTCTTCCTGACGAAAGCCAGCAATGTCGGCGTCCGAGAAGGGCAAGGGAGCCGGGGCGTGGCTATGGGAGGCGTGCTCCATCCCATCGCCATGAATGCCCTGGTGTGGCGCTCCGGAATGGATGCCGTCGTGCGGCGAGTTCATTGAACCATCTCCTGACGAGGCGCGTTACGCGCCACGGAATCGTGCTCGATACGTTCGATATAGCCACCCGACGGGGGGACGGTCAAGCCTCGCCGGCTTGGAATGGCAGGCAGTGGCTGCGCGCGACGTTGCACGGACACAATTAACTGTTGTCGCAGTCTGCTGAAACCGCTACGCTCAATGGGTCGTGCCGTCTCGCCGGACACTTTTTCTCCTCGCCAGAGTGTACACCGCCATGCACCGCCTGACCCTCTGTTTCTGCCTTTTCGCCGGCCTCTTCGACGCGATCGGCGCCGCCGAGCCGGAACCCAAACCCTATACCCCGAACGTGCGGCCGGCCTCCGATGAGGGGACGAAAGCCATGAAGGGCTTTCGCATGCCCAAGGGCGTTGAAGTGCGGCTCTGGGCGGCCGAACCGATGCTGGCCAATCCCGTCTCCTTCTGCTTCGACGACGCAGGGCGCTGCTTCGTCACCGAGACGTTTCGCATCGAACGCGGCGTCACCGACAATCGCGGCCATATGAACTGGCTCGACGACGACCTCGCCAGCCGCACGGTCGAGGATCGCGTCGCCATGTTCCGCAAGTACGCGAAGGACAATTTCAAGAGCTACGAGACGGAGCACGACCGCGTTCGTCTCCTCGAGGACACGACCGGCAAGGGGGTTGCCGACAAGGCGACGGTCTTCGCCGATGGCTTCCACACCGCCGCCGACGGCATCGGCGCCGGCGTCCTGGCGCGCAAGGGCAACGTCTACTACACCTGCATCCCGAATCTATGGCTGTTGCAGGACAGGAAGGGCACCGGCAAGGCAGACGTGAAGAAGTCGCTCGCCACGGGGTTCGGCGTCCACGTGGCCTTTTTCGGCCACGATATGCACGGCCTGCGCATGGGGCCGGACGGCCGGCTCTACTTCTCGATCGGCGACCGCGGCTTCAACGTGAAGACGAAGGAAGGCAAGCACCTCTTCAATCCCGACAGCGGCGCCGTGCTGCGCTGCGAGCCGGATGGGTCGAACCTGGAGATCGTCCACACCGGCCTGCGTAACCCGCAGGAGTTGGCATTCGACCAGTTCGGCAACCTGTTCACGGTCGATAACAACAGCGACTCCGGCGACCAGGCCCGGCTGGTTCAGATTGTTGAGGGCGGCGACAGCGGCTGGCGCATGGGCTATCAATACGGCAGCAGCATGGGCGACCGCGGCCCCTTCAACGCCGAGAAGATCTGGCACCTGCAGCATGAAGGACAGCCGGCGTACATCGTGCCGCCACTGGCGCACATCACGTCGGGGCCGTCCGGCTTCTGCTTCAACTACGGTGCGACGGCGCTGCCGGAGCGCTACAACGATCACTTCTTCATCTGCGATTTCCGCGGCAGCCCCGGCGGCAGCAGCATCTACTCGTTCGCGGTGAAACCGAAGGGCGCGTCGTTCGAGCCGGTGGACGGCCATCAGGCGTTCGGCGGCGTCCTGGCGACCGATTGCGACTTCGGCCCCGACGGCGGCTTCTACGTCAGCGACTGGGTGGACGGCTGGACGATGACCGGAAAAGGCCGGATTTATCGCTTCGCCGATGCGGAAGCCGACAAGAAACCGCTCCTCGCCGAGACGAAGAAGCTGCTCGCGGAGGGCTTCGACCAGCGCTCGAACGAGGAGTTGGCAAAGCTGCTGGAACATCCGGACATGCGCGTGCGGCAGGAGGCACAATTCGCACTGGCGGCGAAAGGCGCGATGGGCACGCTCTCTGAAGTGGCACTGAAGAATAAGAATCGGTTGGCCCGCCTACATGCCATCTGGGGGATCGAGCAGCTGACTCGGGAAGGCGGAGCGATGTTGTTGAACTTCGCTCTCCTGGATGATCCCGATCCGGAAATCCGTGGCCGCGCTGCTGCGGTAATCATCGGACATGGCCACATCGAAAAGGCGCGCGTGAAAGCCCTCTTCAGCGACCCTGAACCGCGAGTGCGCTTTCTGGCCATGATCGCACTGCATCGGGAATTACAACGACAGCACCTGGCGTCGGGAAAGGAGAATTACGACATCCTTCCCATGATATTCGACTTGCTTCGCGAGAATGCGGACCGGGATCCCTACCTTCGTCATGCCGCTGTCATGGTGTTAACCACTTTCACGCCGAAAACACTAGGAAATATCAGAAGAAATAGTTCACCCGCTATTCGGCTGGCTGCGCTCCTGGCGTTGCGCAAGCTGGGTGATGAAGAGGTTTATCGGTTCCTGTCCGATCCCGATCCACGGGTCGCTGTCGAGGCTGCGCGCGCCGTTCACGATGCAAATATCACCGGAGCGCTGCCGACTTTGGCGGCACGGCTCGATCTGCCGAATCAATCCGAATTTCTGCTCTGGCGCGCCCTCAACGCGAACTTCCGAGGTGGCTCGGAAGAGAACGCCGTCGAGGTCGCGGCTTTCGCCGCACGTCCCGGCGTACCGGAGAAGTTGCGTGTCGATGCACTCAAGATGCTCGGCGAATGGTCGAAACCGGGTCGCCGCGATCACGTCACCGGCCTGACGCAAAATCTCGGTGAGCGTGATGGCTCCTTCGCCATCGCGGCACTGAAGGCCAACCTCGGCGCCATCTTCACTGGGCCGGACGCTGTTCGCAAGGAGGCGACGACCATCGCCGCCAAACTCGGCATCAAGGAGGTCGGTCCGGTACTCTTCGACATTGCCGCTGACGCGAAACAGAAGCCGGCGACCCGCATTGAAGCGATGCACGCGCTCGAAACGCTGAAAGACCCCCGCCTCGAACAGACGACTCAGCTCGCGCTCGAAGATGCCGATCAGCACGTGCGCACCGAAGGCCGTCGGCTGCTGGCAAAGACGAAACCCGACAAAGCGCTGCCCCTCCTGGCGAAGGCGCTGGAGAGCGGTTCGCTCATCGAGCGGCAGGGGGCTTTCGCCATCCTCGGAGAGATGAAGCATGCCGAAGCCGATGAGCTGCTGTCGTTGTGGCTGACCGATCTTTTGAAGAAAGAGCTGCCGCCCGAAGTGCATCTCGACCTTTTGGAGGCAGCCGCGAAACGGCAAGCCGTGGGCGTGCGAGACAAACTGGCTGCGTTCGAGAAGTCACGAGGTAAGGACGACGACCTGGCGAACTGGCGCGAGACACTGGTCGGCGGCGACGCGGAGCGCGGCCGAAACGTCTTCCTCAACAAGGCGGAAGCGACCTGCCAGAAGTGCCACAAGGTAGACGGCGTCGGCGGCGACGTTGGCCCTGACCTCACCGGCATCGGCACCAAGCAGAAGCGCGACTACCTCCTGGAGTCCATCGTCCTGCCGAACAAGCAAATCGCCAAGGGTTATGAATCCGTCGTCCTGCAACTGACGGACGGCAAGACCGTCATCGGCATCGTGAAGGCGGAGGATAAGAAGGAGCTTCGCCTGATGACGTTCGAGGGCCAGCTCATCACCGTGCCGCTGAACAAGATCGACGAGCGTCAGAAGGGCAAATCGGCGATGCCGGACGATCTGGTCAAGCACCTGTCCCGGTCGGAATTACGCGACCTCATCGAGTTTCTGGCGAGCTTGAAGGAGAAATGACAGTCAGGCGAGCGGGGGGCGTAAGCCCCCCGGTGACTCACCGAGGGGCTTACGCCCCCCGCTCGCCTTGATTTCAACCCGGACGATTGCCGCGGCTAGGTTTGTTGCCGCTATTGCCGTTCTGCTGACCACCGCGATAGCCGCCACCCATCTGCGGCATGCTGCCGCGGGTATTTCCGCCACCCATCTGGGGGATACCGCCGCGATTGCCGCCGCGGCCCTGGAAGCCGCCCATTTGCGCGCTGCCGAAGCCGCCGGGGTTGCCCTGTCCCATCGCGAGCGCGACGATCGGGGTGTCTTCCGAGATAGCGCCAGGGCCGGCGAACACGATCAGCGCCTCTTCCGTCGGTTCCTCAGCTACGGCTACGGCTCCCTCTTGATCGTTGCGGCGACCCAGGGAAGGATTCTTCTTCCGCTCGACAGCCAGAACCTCCTCTACCGTGATGAAACCATCGAGGTTGCGGTCGTACTTGCGGAAATCTTCAACGGACTTGTTTTCGCTCCGCCACTCCTTGAGCGAGACCTGGCCGACGATCCGGCGCTTCTCAGCATTCTGCGTGAACCAGGCGGGCAACTCCTTCGGCAGATCGCTGGCCTTGCGATAAACGACGTGTTTCTCTTCCTTCTGCGGCGGCTGGAACTCCTCGCCAAACGGTTGACCGCCCTGACCGCGCCGGTCGCCGCCGCCGTTTTGATCTCGAAACATCTGCATCCGCGCGAGGAAGTATTCTTTGTACTCGTCGTATTCGAGCTTCCCGTTCTTGTTCTTGTCCCATTTGTCAAACTCGTCGCGCAGCGCCTGATCGTTATCCGAGGTCAGTTCGCTGAGATCGATGACCCCGTCCTTGTTCAGGTCGCGCCGATCGAAGCTTCCCCGAATGCGCTGCTCGTCCATCTGACCGCCGCCGGGACCACCTTGAGGACCGGGCGGGGTCGGCCCCGGAGCGCTGCCAGGCGCCGCGCCCGTGGCCTGGGCCATGCGTTGTTGCGAATAAGCGGTGAACTGATCGCGCGTGAGAATGCCGTTCGTGATGCCTTGCTGCTGCATGAAGCGGTCGAGATTTTCCTTGGCGTTCGGGTCCATGCGGGCCGAGAACTGGAGCATCTTGTTGATGTCGTTCTGGTCGAGATAGTCCTTGCCGCCGGAAATGAAGCCGAACATCTTGCTCGCGTCGAAGGTGCGGCCGCCCTTGCCGCCTTGATCGCCGCCTCGCGAGCCGCGGTCGCCCCTCTGGAAGCCGCCCGGTTGAGCGAAGGCGACGGTTAGACCGATGACGAGGGCGGAAATCAGGGAGAGCGAGAGCAGGAAGCGCTTCTTGAGCACGGGAGTATTACCTCCGTCGATTACCGCCCCCGATTCATTTCGCACCGGGGACGCGGAATCTGACACATCGTCAATTCTAACCCCAAGACGGGGGGGAAGTCACGGCAGCTTCACCATCCGTACATCATTCTCATCAAGATCTAATAACTGGCTCAGAAGCGCCAACGAGCCGCGACCGTGA